>NZ_VPAK01000014.1:0-78441 GCF_013419295.1 Acinetobacter sp. YH12094 | reverse complement strand
ATCAATTACTGACAAAAATTTGCTCAAATAAACTTCGAGTAATTTCTACCATCAATCAATGAAAATAATTTCGATCAATCAATCAGTAAAAATCCACACAAGTTGTTCTTCATAATCTCTTAATGATTTTCTTAATACTTCGTCAGCAAATAAGAAAACAACATCAAACAACTAAAAACCTTACGTTTATCGCTGTCTGCGTTGGTATGCAGCGTATTCTATAGAGTTTCAAAACAAACACAAGCCCCTATCATAGAAATTTCTATAATATTTTGCTTGAGTGTATATTTTTTAAACTAAAAGCAATCTATTGCTTATTTAAAGATCAATATATCCTTATATTTTGCTTTATGAAAGACGAATTTTATAATTCTTGGTGATTTTTATATTCTTCAATCTAAAAAGCCCGTAATTCAACGGACTTTTCGAATATCACGGATTTTAAGAAAACTAATGAAGTTACAAAAGTGACTTTAGTTTGCTTGCTCAGCCAACCAACTCATAAATTTTTGTCGTTCAGCTTTACTAGCCTTCTGCCAAAGCTGAATTAATTGTTGATCTGCCCCATTTTCATTAATAGTCACATTTTTTGAAGCCGCTACAGGAGATACTACATTCGTTGGCTTTACTGCTACGGATTGTGCATAAACAGGTGCCGGTTGATTTTCTGGTACAGCTTCTTTCTTCGTAAAATCTACAGCATTACCCAAAACACCATTGGAGAAAATCGATTTTTGTTCTTTCTTCGCCCCAGCTTGCTGCACAAGTAATTGATTAGATCTGTCATACAAACCAAATATCGGTTGGTCTTTATATTTTTGCGCAGCATCAAAATCTTTTGGTGCATTGACTAGACCCAAACGATACTCTTGACCATCAATCAGTGCTGGAGTACGAATAGCGGCCACACCTGACTTTAAAATATCGTGAGAATTATCAGCATGTTGAAAAAATTCGCTATAACGTACCGTTAATAGGTTTTCACCTGCATCAAGCTTATACTTCTCCGTAGATCGAAATAAACCACCAGTAACTTCTTGATCATTAACTGCGACTATTTTAATTTCTTCCGGAACAGTCAAAGTTACAGCTGCAAATCCGGCACTACTTAACATCAGCGCTGCAGCAGCAACAGTTAATCTTAAAGTCATCATTATCACTCTTTATCAATTATTTAGTTTCGAATGCACTATGCAATGCATATATGACAATCTTATGACATCTAACAATCACTGTATATTTTGTTTCAAGACATTATTTTGATATTCATTCAAGAATTTTGCATATAAAAAAAGGATGCTTAATGCATCCTTTTTAATTCATCACACCATCATTACTTGAATGTTTTGAATCGTTCTTCATCTGCAATAAAGGTTTTTTCGCCTGCAGGCGCTTCAATCGAACCAAAAACAAGTTGTGCACGTAGTTTCCATTGATCTGGCACATCAAATGCCGCAGCTGTTTCAGCATCAACAATTGGATTGTAATGTTGCAATGATGCACCGATATTTTTTTCAGCCAAAGCCGTCCAAGTAGCAAATTGAGCAATCGCTGTTGAGTGTTCAGACCATACTGGGAAATTATCTGCATAAAGTGCAAATTGTTCTTGGAGAGCTTTTACTACAGCCTGATCTTCATAAAATAATGCTGTACCAAAACCTGCTGCAAAACTATTAATCTTGCCATTGGTTCCTTCAAATGCATCTGCAGGTACAATTTTACGTAACGTTTCACGTACGATATTCCAGAATTTTTGATGTGCATCACCAAACAGAATAACGACACGAGACGTTTGAGAGTTAAATGATGACGGACTTAAACGTACAGCATCTTTAATGGTTTGCTCAATTTCATCTTGCGATAAAGTAACGTTATTACCAATAGAATAGATTGTGCGACGTTGTTCGATTTGATTCAAGAATGACATTACAAGACCTCTTTTTATTTTCAATTAGCTTACTAAATTGAGATTTATAATAGGTGAAGTTTTTAACCGTTGCATGACTATATTTACAACATTGTGTCTTATTTCTAGAACAATCAGTTGCAAGCATCTAAATACGTACAACCCACTTACATTCAGATTTTGGTTTCACTGTCTTTAGTACGGCAGAAATCAAAGCAACTTACAGAACATAGAAATTACTCATAAATTCTAAACTGATCTTGATCTTCTGGTTCTAAGCGTTCAGGCGCTTGGCCTTCAATTGAACCAAAGACCAACTGCGCACGTAGCAGCCATTGTTTTGAAATATCAAAGTGTTCGGCAACAGCATAATCAATGTGTGGATTATAGTGCTGTAAACATGCGCCTAGACCTGCATCTGCGATCGAAGTCCATACTGCGAATTGGGCCATGCCAGACGTTTGCTCCGACCATACTGGAAAATCTTCTGCACTTAATGGCACTTTCTTTTGTAATTGTTGAATCACGGTTTGATCTTCATAGAAAAGCACAGTTCCTAGGCCAGCTGCACATTGATCTATTTTAAGCGCCACGCCCTCAAAAATATAACTCGCAACATTCTTGCGTTGTACGTCTTTTACTACGTCCCAAAATTTTTGATGAGATTCACCAAATAAAACCACAATACGTGTACTTTGTGAATTATATGCAGATGGACAACTTCTTACAGACTCTTGAATCAGTTCAGCCAAGTAAGCCTGACTATAATGTACCTTCTTTCCAAGCTCGTAAATACTGCGACGTTTCTTTAGTTGGTCGACAAATGACGCTTCTACTTCTCGGTCAGTATTTTTCTTTTTTAATTTAAAATCTTTAGTGATATCCGCAGTCAATACATGACCAATTTTATCGAGTAACGCCACCCTAAACACCCCAAAGCAATTTTTATATATAAACAACAATTCCTTACTTATTCTAAGGGTTTATTAGGCTGAATTTTGATTATGATTTATTCACATGTTGCTTTTTAAATCAATCAATAAACCCTAAAACAAAAAACTCCGCATTTTGCGGAGTTTATGTGACATTTAACGCATTTTATTTATCAGTTTCAAATAATGCTGCGACAAATGATTTAGCTGAGAATGGACGTAAGTCATCAATTTTCTCACCTACACCAATAAAACGAATTGGCACATGGGTACGGCTTGCAATATTGAATAACACACCACCTTTTGCTGTACCATCAAGCTTAGTAATAGTTAGACCTGTAAGCCCTACTGCCTCGTCAAACATTTCAACTTGGTTAATGGCATTTTGACCTGTACCTGCATCAACAACCAACATCACTTCATGTGGAGCTGTAGCGTCAATTTTTTGCATTACACGTTTTACTTTAGACAACTCTTGCATGAGGTGTCCTTTGTTGTGTAAACGACCTGCGGTGTCTGCAATCAGCACGTCTACGCCTTTTGCACGAGCACTTTCAAATGCATCAAAAATAACTGAAGCAGAATCTGCACCATGACCTTGAGCCACAACGGCAATATTATTGCGTTCACCCCAAATTTGTAATTGTTCTGTCGCTGCTGCACGGAATGTATCACCAGCAGCCAACATTACTTTTTTACCTTCACCTTGTAAGCGTTTCGCTAATTTACCAATCGTGGTGGTTTTACCCACACCATTTACACCAACAACCAAAATCACATACGGATTTTTATTGCTATCGATATGTAGCGGTTTAACACGTGGTGCAAGTAATGCCACCAGTTCTTCTTGAAGCGCTTTATATAAAGAGTGCGAATAGATTAAATCGCCACGTTCAGTACGTTCAGTTAAGTTCGCAATAATCGTTTTGGTTGCATCAACACCAATATCAGCAACCAAAAGTTGCTCTTCGACCTCTTCTAAAAGTTCATCGTCAATTTCCTTCCCACCGATCAGGATATTCACCATGCCGTCTGCCAAGTTCTTACGTGACTTTGCTAGACCTTCTTTCATACGACTAAAGAAGCCGCCTTTCACCTTCGAATCTTCAGTTTCTGACTCTGTTTCTTGTAATGGTGCAGCAACTTCTTGCTGTACTTTCGGTGTCTCGATAATCGGCACATTTACCGCAGGTAAACTCGGTAGCGTGACATCGTCATCACCGATATCAGCATCAATCAAAAATTTATTCTGCCCATGAGATTGCTGTTGCATGCCGAATCCTTGAAAAGCACTGCGTTAAAAAAACCGATTCTATCATAAGTTATCTTAAATTGAGTCGATACACGCCTGTCAGAGCGAAGCACACTAAAAAACAACATGTTGAACTTGCAATCAAAATTAACTTTAGGAAAACTAGATAGCTATAAAATGCATTTTAATGGATTCCTTTGTGTCCCATAAAAACAGATTTTCTCCTTGTTTTTTTAAAACTTTATTTCGCTCTGCACTTCCTATCTGTGTCATCAGCAGTTGCCTTTGGTCTGCACCCTATCTACAAGCAGACACACGTACCCAATTAACACGTAGCACCTTTGAAACCACACTTAAAAATGGTTTAAAGGTCATTATCCGTGAAGACCACCGTGCGCCGATGGTAATGACCCATATTTGGTATCGTGTTGGCAGTAGTGATGAGTCGGGCAATCTATTAGGGATCTCTCATGCGCTCGAACATATGATGTTTAAAGGAACCACTAAAGTTCCTAATGATGAATTTACACGTCTCAGCCGTATCTATGGCGGCAGTATTAACGCTGCAACCTATACCAATTACACCAATTATTATCAGTTGTATCCAAAAGCCTATTTTCCTATGGCGTTGGAGCTCGAAGCGGATCGTATGAGTAATTTACGATTACAACAACAAGATTTCGACCCTGAAATTAAAGTGGTTATGGAAGAACGCCGACAGCGCACAGATGACAATCCTCGTTCTTTGGCTTATGAACGTTTCAAATGGATCTCTTATCCAACCAGTCACTATCGTCAACCCGTCATTGGACACATGAAAAATCTGCAAAACATCAAATTGGCAGATTTAAAACAATGGTATAAAGATTGGTATACCCCAAACAACGCCATTTTGGTGATTGTCGGTGATGTCGATGCCGAAGCAGCCATTCGTCAAGTTCAAAAATACTTTGGTGATATTCCATCACGTAAAACACCTGATCGTAACGATGTGAGGGAATTCGAGCGTGTGGGCTATCGTCATATGGAACTAAATTTACCCGTACAAGTGCCCAATTTGTATATGGCGTGGAATGTACGCTCACTGGCTACCGCAAAAAACCCACAAGATGCTTATGCTCTTAATATTATTCGCAATATTTTAGACAGCGGCATCTCATCGCGCCTACAAGACAAACTGGTACGCGATAGAAAATTACTTACTGCTGTAAGTGTTTCTTATGATCCATACAATCGTGGAGACAGTTTGTTTACCATTTCAGCACTCCCTGCCGATGGCGTCAAAATGGAACAAGCGCAAAAAGCGATACAAGATGAAATCGACACTTTAAAAACAGAATTAGTCAAAACACCTGAAGTTGAACGTATCACCACACGTTTTGTCTCCAATTTAGTCTATAACCAAGATGACATCAGCAGCCAAGCCAAGACGATCGGTAACTTAGAAGTCAATGGGCTCAGTTTCAGGCTAATGGACGAATTGCCAAAACTATATGAAAACGTCAGCGCACAAGATATTCAACGTGTCGCAAATGCGTATTTTGTCAAAGAAAATTTCAGCACCATGTATCTGCTTCCAGAACAGACGGAGGTTCCAACAACCTCAAATAAAGCAGATCAAACTACAAAACCAGCTCAAACGGAAGTTGTTACTCCAGAGCAACAAACTAACTCAACCCAAAACACAGAAAGCGTCTCGTAAGGATTAGTGATGACTATTACGAAAATTTTATCTCTAAGCTTACTCACTGCGTTTGGCTCACTCCTCCATGCAGAAACTTATACGGAAAATGTTCCTGACCTCAACGATAACCCGAGCCAATTACAATCTATCCCAATGCTGCAAAGTTTAAAGAATTTACAGATTGATAAAGACTATCGAGCTCCGCTTGTTCAAGTGCTGAAAAACCGAAATGGTGTGAATAGCCTGTTTGTTGAGTCACAAGATCTACCCATGGTGGATATTCAACTGACCTTTAATGCGGGTTCTGCTCGTGATGAAGAAGTAGGAAAAGGCTTGTATGGTGTTGCCAACATGGCTGCGCGTTTAATTGATGAAGGCACCGAAAAATACAATGCAACGCAAATTGCCTCAGTTTTTGACCAAACAGGTGCTCAATTTAGCGTACAAGCACATCGAGATATGTTTGTCGTTCGGCTACGCGTATTGTCAGACCCTAAAAAATTAGAACCTGCTTTAAGTATGATGATGGATGTGATTAAAAATGCGACTTTTAAAAACACTAGTCTCAACTTAGCACTCAGCAATAACCAAGCTGGTCAGAAACAACTCCAAGAAAGCCCAAGTCGCTTAATGAATATTCGTTTCTATCGGGCTGTATACGGCACACATCCTTATGCAGAACCAATTACAGGAACCAATGGCAGTATCAAAAAAATCACCCCAGACATTTTAAAGAAGTTTCGTAATCAATTTTTAGTTGCTCAAAACATGAATATTGCCATTACAGGTAAACTCAGCAAAAAAGAAGCACAAAACCTTGCAGAACGTATTTCCGGAAACTTAAACCAAGGTGAAAAAGCTAAGGCACTTGCACAACCAGAAGAAAAACAAGGATTTGATATCATCCATCTTCCCTACAATTCCACCCAAGCCAACGTCATATTCGGACATTTAGGCACCACACGCGATAACAAAGATCGATTAGCCCTAGAAGTAGCCAATCGAATGTTTGGTGGTAGCGGTTTTAACTCAGTCCTCATGCAAGAGCTTCGTGTCAAACGTGGCTATACTTATGGTGCCTATAGTGCATTTAGCTTTAGCCAAGCACCCGGTATCTTTAGTTTTAGCTATGGAACACGTCAAGATCAGCTTATATATAGTATTCGAGTGGCACATAAGGCCTTTAATGATTTTGTCAAAATGCCTATTGATCAAAAACAAATGGAAGAAACCAAAGCAGGCATGCTGCGTGCTTTTCCGAATAATTACAGCAGTAATGCAACGATCAATGCACAGCTTGGTCTATTGGGCTTTTATCAACAAGACCCAGATTATTTGACCCAGTACCCTAAATTATTGGAAAAAATAACTGTAGCTGATGTACAAAATGCGGTTCGTACCTACATGCACCCTGAAAATATGACGGTGATTGTGGTCAGTAAAACCTTAGATAAAAATGAAGTACAGCAGATATTGGAGAAGAATGTACAAGCAGCTCCAACCAAGATAATCCCTGCAACTAAAGCTATTCCTCTGCCAAAGCCGGAAGTTGATGTGCCCGCACAGACTCCATCTGATAAGCATGCATCAATTTAAGATAAGCGCCCACACGAATGCGATCTTGCTGTCTCAGCAGCATCGCTATTTCCTGTGTTTCAGGATAACTTTGCTGCAACGCAAGTCGTGACACGTTTTGGTATTGCTGTACAGAAATAGGACGATATAAGGCAATTACAGCCAATACCAAAATCACTACGATCATGACTGAAACAAAGATATTATAAATTTGCTCAAGCTGTATTTTAGATTTGAATTGAATAATTTTTTCTAAATCAATAGTCATACACTACCTCAGGTTCAAAGTAGTGTATGGCTGACGTTCAAGAAGTTCAAGTCACAGCGCTTAAAACTGCATCAGTCCACCTTTTCAGTCTGTGAGTTAGCTAAACAATTTAATGAATAATGGTACGTATCACCGCAAAATAAAGAATCAATGCAATAATCGCCAAAACGATAAATACTGCAAAAATACTCATTCCACCTTCTGCATGCGCTGGATGTAAATCATCATCATCGGCGATTTTGAGTAATTCGCCATTGTATGCATTGTAAAATTCTAAGCGCTGTCCCTTATCTAAATCCCGCGTGAAATCATATACACGTTTGCGTTGTGCCAAACCAAAATCCCCTAAATGAATCTCCTGATGAAAAATTGCTTCATCAAGATTGCGACGATGTAGATGTGCCAACTCCACAATTTGCGCTAATGTCGGAGGATAATCTAAAGTTAAACCGTCTAAAACTCTTGTCATTTTACTTCTCCTTATTATCTACAACTTCTTATGATAGTATTTTACTCACGAAAACAATTGTCCATTGTTTAATCATGTAAACTATAGCAAATTAGAAATATTTACGTGAATAGTTGACAATTCAAGATAATTGTAATATTAGTTTAACAATACTTAGTTAAATTAGTTAATAGGGCTAAAGAATGGGCCCTTAATGATCATAATTAGAATAAGGAGTTAAATATGATTCAACAATTCTCTCAACATGAACTCGAACATGTATACGCAAATGCGGTAAACACAATTCAATCTCAAATGAACTTCAGCGATGCAGTTCATGAATTGGAAGATGCAGCTCGTGCTGGACATGGTAAAGCAGCGTTATTTTTGGCTGAACTTTATTATCAAGGCTTCCGCGTAGAACGTGACTCACTCAAAGCGCAATATTGGCAGAACATGGCCACCTTGCAAGCATAACAAAACGTCACTAAGGTGGCGTTTTTTACACCCTTCAACTTTTAACTACATAAATTCTTACAATCAAGTTCAAAGCTTACACAGCTTTTTCATAAGAATTTCCTACAATAGGAGCAACATCAACAACACGCTGCATATGATGTCTAAATTAAAGCAATATAAACCTATTCCAAAAGATTTATTTTTCAAAATTAGTATTTTAAAAACCATGATGTACTGTGGAGTCCTTTGGGGTCTCTACCACCAACAAGGTTGGGCCATGACCAGCGATCAAGATCATATTATCTTCCCGTTTTGGCTAAATGGCATTCAAGCGCATAAATATGCCAAAAAGCATTGGCCCAACTACACTCCACGACGCATTACACCAGAAGATTTTGAGGCATCGCTATTACCGACATTAACACGCCTTAAAGTCATCCCTGCGTTGCATAGCTCTAGCCACATCCGTCTCAAGCTCACAACATCGCAAATGCGTTTATTCTTTTTTAATAATGACAAAATACAAATCGCATAAAACCCTCAGTGCATGTTTTGACCTAAGCATGCACTGAAAAGTATTTGCTTTTTTCAATTTTCGCGCTAATTTAAATTAAACAAAAACTACTATAAAGGAATGAAAATATGACTACAGTTGCCCAAGTACTTAAAGACAAAGCTTATCAAGAAATCTACACCATCACCCCAGATGCGACTGTACTCGAAGCCATTTCCCTGATGGCACAAAAAGGCATTGGTGCCCTCGTTGTGACCCATGAAGGCACAGTTGTTGGGATTTTGTCTGAGCGTGATTACACACGTAAAATCGCCCTGATGGAAAGAACATCTTTCGATACCTCTGTCAGCGAAATTATGACGGGTAGTGTCATCACCGTGACAAGTGCAGCGACTGTCGAAGAATGTTTAGAACTTATGACAGATCGCCATTTACGTCATTTACCTGTCGTTGAGGAACAGAAATTAACTGGCTTAATCTCCATCGGCGACCTTGTAAAAGCAGCAATGGATGATCAACGCAAACTGATCGAACAACTTCAACAATATATTTCTGGCTAAACTCAAAAATCCCCCTTGATAAGCTTTAAGGGGGAGTTCCAAATATCAATAATTTATATAACTCACATTTTGTAATGACATACACATTACAAATTAATTACTTTTCTCAAATTCCTTTCTTATGTTTGAATCCGCTTTAGATAAATTAGACCAACTAGATGCCATCATTTTAGAATTAGAACGCTTAATGTTATCGATGAAAGACGATGAGCTGCTGCAATACCACCGACGTACGATCAATTTAGAGATTGCATCTTCTATCACAGAAATTTTAGATGCAAAGGCAATTATTTATGCACTACATCCTGAGTTAATTTCAATTTCATCAAGCTTTGACCATATTTTTTATAAAAATTACGTCAAAAAAAATATCCCAGTTAAAAACTGGGATACTTCGAATATAGATCGGGCTATACAACTGCAAAAGATTTTTGCGTCATCAACAGATGATGAGCAACTTAGTCTTTTTTAATGGCAGTAATTAATTTAAACCTAATTTTTCAGCCACATAGTCTGAGTCTTTATCGCCACGGCCTGAAACGTTAACGACAATCTTCACATCTTTGGCAAGTTTTGGCGCTTCACGAATTGCCCAAGCAACCGCATGTGAACTTTCTAGTGCAGGAACAATACCTTCCACACGTGAAAGCATCATGAAGGCATCTAAACACTCTTGGTCTGTCGCTGTTGTATATTCAACACGGCCTAGGTCTTTTAACAAACTATGTTGTGGCCCCACTCCTGGATAGTCCAGACCTGATGCAATTGAATGCACTGGCAAAGGCTCACCCTGTTCATCTTCAAGGACATAACATGCCATGCCATGAATTTGACTTGGCTTACCCAATGTCAACGTCGCAGAATGCATATTGGTATCTAAACCATGGCCTGCAGGCTCAACGCCTACGAGTTTGACATCAGAGTCATTCAGGAATGCTGTAAATGCACCAACAGCATTGGATCCACCACCCACGCATGCAACCACATAGTCAGGATTTGCACCAAATCGATCATTGGCTTGAATTTTAATTTCATCACCAATAATGGACTGGAAGTCACGAACCATTTTCGGGAATGGATGTGGACCAACCACTGAACCAATCGCATAAATAAAATTGGTTGGATCTTTTAAATATTCTTCAAAAGCGCTATCTACTGCATCTTTAAGCGTAGCTGTACCACGAGTGACAGAGATTAGGTTGGCACCTAAAATCTTCATTTTCACTACGTTTGGATGTTCTTTTTCAATATCCACTTGCCCCATGTGAATTTCACATGGAATGCCCACCAAGGCACAAGCCGTTGCCAATGCTACACCATGCTGACCTGCGCCAGTTTCTGCAATCACTTTGGTTTTACCCATATATTTTGCTAATAATGCTTCGCCAAGGCAGTGGTTAATTTTATGCGCGCCAGTATGGTTAAGGTCTTCACGCTTGAGGTAGATTTGTGCCCCACCTAATTTGTCAGACAAGCGCTTCGCATAAAACAATGGGCTTGGACGTCCAACATAATGTGCAAACAACTCTTTCAATTCATTTTGAAATTCTTCTGTATGACGAATTTGCTCATAAGCAACATTAATGTCATCCATTGCCTGTTTTAAATCTGGTGGAATGAACTGCCCACCGTATTCACCGAAGAAACCTTCTTCATTAGGTAATGCGATACCATTAATTTGATGATCCATCATATTTCCTTCATGTTGTATGCAAAACAAAGACTTTTAAATACTATCCAATTTTAAAAATAAGAAACAATGCAAAATTGGAGTAAGTAATATAAACATCATTGATAAGAAAAAGTATCGTTTTTAACGCTTTAGCGCGCTAAATATTTCGTCATATCTTCCACTCCTTTTAGAGTCATCGGGAACATATGATCTTCAAAGATTTGTTTAATCACAGCTATGGTTTGGGTGTAATGCCAATAACTTTCTTCTTCGGGGTTTAACCATGCTGTTTTATCAAAGTGATTGCGTAAGCGCTGTAACCACACCTGACCCGCTTCATCATTCATATACTCCACAGAACCACCTACAGAGTTCAATTCATAAGGTGCCATACTCGCATCACCAACAACGATGACACGGTAATCTCGCCCATAGGTATTGAATAAATCCCATGTATTCATACGCGTATTTGAACGGCGAATATTGTCTTTCCATACATAGTCATATAAGCAGTTATGAAAATAGAAATACTCTAAAGTTTTAAATTCAGTTTTTGCAGCGGAAAAGAGCTTCTCACATTGGGCAATATGTGAATCCATTGAGCCCCCAACATCAAACAACATCAATACTTTAATGCGGTTACGTCGTTCAGGAACCAACTGCACATCCAAAATACCCTGTTTGGCAGTTTCACGAATGGTTCCGTCGATATCTAGCTCTTCTGCTGCACCTTGGCGGGCAAATTTACGCAAACGACGCAAAGCCATCTGCATCTGACGACTACCGAGAATCTGCTCATCATCTAGATTTCGGTATTGACGTTGTTCCCAAACTTTCACCGCAGATCGTTTACGACCAGGCCCACCGATACGCACACCTTCAGGATGGTCACCATAGGCACCAAAGGGCGAGGTACCGCCCGTACCGATCATCCGATTACCACCTTGATGCTTTTTATGCTGTTCGCGTAAACGCTCTTCAAGCATTTTCATCAGTTCTTCTAATGATCCAGCTTTTTTTAGTTCTTCTCGTTGTTCAGGTGTCAAATGCTTTTCGATGAGCTCTAGATCAAACCAATCCTTTGGCAGTTTATGCACCTGATTTAATAGTTCATCCAAATCAAAGGTGGCAATACCGTCAAAATAGTCTTTCATTGCACGGTCGAACTTATCAAAGTAACGTTCATCTTTGACCATGACGGTTTGTGCAAGCTGATAAAATTCATTTTGATCTGCAAAGACTAGCCCTGCTGCCACTGCTTGGTTCAAGTCAATCAATTCACGAGTTGAAACAGGAACACCGTATTTTCGAAGGGTATAAAACAATCGCACAAACATAGGCGAATAAAATCCAATAAAAAATTAAATATCAGGAGGTCAAATCCAGTGTGAATGCATGTGATCTTGTTATTTCATCTGCAACTGAGTCTTGCCTTTACATCCACCATTATGAAAAATTGATCCCTACAAGTAAAGCCAAAAGCTTTTACTGCGTGTTCATATACGTTGCCCTCCTACCCAAAGAAACACATACAGCATGATTTATTCGCAAGTCGCATTTCTATTATTAAGCGATTGTTTAAGAGTTTCATATTTGTGTTGAACATTGAGGCGATCTTGCTGCAAATGTTCAATAGATACGATTTTATGAAAACCTTGATGGTTTCTATAGCGGTTAAAGTCACTTAGATGCAAGATCACAAAATCATAGTATTTCAGCTCAAGTACAGTTGCAGCACAGGCCTTTTGCTGAATGGCCGTTTGAGCTGCGAGATGATCTGATTTATCAATGAGCTTTTCTTTAAGTTGATGTTCTGCAACTTGCGCCCAATACGCATCCTGGAGTAGCTGTTGATGCTGCTGTTCAAACTGAGCATCATCCATCGCATAGCTAAAACTAGAAAAATAAAAACTCGCAACCAACAAGAGTGCTGCCGACTTAAACCTCCTAGGTACAGCTAAATGTACACGTGATACGTATGCGCTTGTCTGTATAATTCACCTTTACATTTTTAATGCTCAAAATAAAAGCCGGATAACCAGCTTTTAAATCTTTGATAGAATTGATATCAATTAACGACGTGACATAAATGCTAGACGTTCAAGCAATTGCACATCTTGTTCATTCTTAATCAAGGCACCATAAAGTGGTGGAATTGATTTTGATTTATCTGTATTGCGTAAAATATCTTCTGGCATATCATCCGCCATCAGCAAACTCAACCAATCAATCAACTCAGAGGTTGAAGGCGGTTTCTTTAAACCCGGAATTTGACGTAATTTAAAGAAGATTTGTAGTGCTTCAGAGACCAAGGTATTTGAAATATTTTCAAAATGTACATCGATGATTTCACGCATGGTTGCTTCGTCAGGGAATTCAATATAATGAAAGAAACAACGACGCAAGAAGGCATCTGGAAGTTCTTTTTCATTATTTGAAGTAATGATCACGATTGGACGTTGTGTTGCCGTAATCGTTTCACCCGTCTCATACACAAAGAAGGACATTTTATCGAGTTCATGCAGCAAATCATTAGGGAATTCGATATCTGCTTTATCAATCTCGTCAATTAGAAGTACACAACGTTCTTCACTGGTGAACGCTTCCCAAAGCTTACCCGGCTTAATATAGTTTTTAATGTCATAAACACGGTCATCACCCAACTGACTATCACGTAGACGAGATACGGCGTCATACTCGTATAAACCTTGTTGAGCCTTGGTTGTAGATTTGATATGCCACGTAATGAGCTTAAGCCCTAAGCTTTCAGCCACTTGTTCGGCTAAAAGAGTTTTACCTGTCCCCGGCTCACCTTTAACCAAAAGTGGCTTTTGCAATGAACGTGCAGCTTTTACTGCAAGTTTTAAGCTATCAGTCGCAATATATTGATCTGTACCAGTAAATTGTTGAGTTTCAACAGACATGATATAACCTTATTTTTTTATTTAAAGCGGTGAAATTTTCTTGTTAACAACGTGCTGTGGTTTCGCTGCATTGTATTTGGTCCAAAAATAACCAAGGACTAAACCAATACCCACCACAAAGAGAATCAGCGATAGATTCAACCAAACCAATGGCTGATCTTTTGTTAATACACCAAAAATCAAACCAAAAATCGCAGGTGCGATCGCTGCATTTGAACCTTCAGAAACGGTTGGTGTTAATAAAATAGCAAATACGATAAGCCAACCAATGGCACCGATCGTTTTGGGTAAGCGCTTCATCAGCCCATACCAACACAACAAAGCAATTACAGCCCCACCTAGGTAAACCGTAATTGCAATACTGCTTTCAGGAATTGAGTCCAATACCGATACTACACCATTCATTTTCACAACTCCTGAATTAACTTAAGCGCCGCGCAAGCCTTCTGGCTCAACTGCATTTGGGTCAATTAAACCTTCTGGAGGCATTTGAATAAAGAACCCTTTTGTTTCAATTGAATCTATGACATGCAATACGTTTACACGTGCAAGTTTGCGTGATTCACTGAGTTCTAGATCCATGACAAATGTGGCACGACCAAATGCTGTACGTAAAGCATCAGGCATTACTGCAAGTGGATCTGTCACTTCAGTTTCGTTTTCATTAACTTCAGGACGAGCAATATAAAGATACATTTCATCTTTTTTGCTCGATTTGTAGATAGAACAGTACATAATTGAATCAATACTCATTAAACGCAAGGCAAAGGATACATCAAAAAAAAGACTGATACATTAGTGTTTATTAACGCATCAGTCGTGAATTTGTATAAGTGATAGTTCTTTAATCAATCAGAACTTATTCCATCACTTTCATTTGACCAGAAAGATAGCTTTCATCGGCATGCAGTACTTCAATTAAAGGCTTCGTCAGCAAATCATAGCGCCAGCCCAATAGGTAGCTCGGTAAATCCTGTTCATCATTATGAAAAACCACATGCTGATACAAGGCATTTAACCATTTTTTGCGCATTAAAACTTCTTTAGGCACAGAGGTTTCTTGTACCGCACGCTGAATGACTGTATCGACGCGCGAACCAATATCCTGAGACGAATGACGAATTGGACGTGCCATACGCAGCGGCCATTCAGCTTGTTCTGGTAAAAACTTCAACAAATCTAAAATAATTTTACCATGCTCACGCACAATGTTCGGACGAATGTCTTTCACTGCACTCAATTGAAAATTATTTTTTGGATTTTTTTCAACCATATCAATGATGGTTGAGTTTTTAAGAATAAAGCTACGTGGCTGATTTAAGGCTTTCACCATTTGCTCACGCCAAACGGCCAATTGCTGAATTTGCATGAGCTGTCGACGTGAATGTCGATAATTACCAATATCGTGATACAGCATATGGATCGGCGTTTCAGTGCCAATTTCATAAGTTAAATTTTTGCAGTCCTCAAGCACACAATTTAATAAACTTTTCGCAGCCAATTCATTCTGAATCGTATGGCTTAAATTCATTAAATAATGTACATCATTCGCTGCATAGTTCAATTGCTCGGCACTGAGTGGACGAGCCAACCAATCTGAACGTGTCTGATCTTTATCTATATCTACATCGAGCATAGTTTTTAAGGCATTTTGATAGCTGACTTGTAAGCCATGCCCTAAAAATGACATCCCAACTTGGGTATCAAAGACATTTTCTAAAGACTTATGCTGTGCATAGTGATAAATCAGATCGATATCTTCACTACATGCATGAAAAATGTTTTGCTGAGCCGCAAATAATTTTTGCCAAAATTGGCTTAAATCGAGGGTTGTACCATCAAGTAAATACACCTGATTTTGTACATTAATTTGGAAAAGTCCAAGTTTGGGCCACAGGGTATCTACTTTTATAAACTCGGTGTCGAGTCCGTAAATCGAGCTTTGGTCCATAAGATTTAAAACGCAATTTAAATCTGGCTGATTTTGAATGAATTGATACATAAGTTGCTGAGTCTAATTTTAGATGCTCTATGAGCTTATATTAACTGATATATATTATTTATCTATAAGGAAAAACGTTATTTTAGTGACTTATTTCCTTTAATTGGCTTTTTTATTCATTGTAAACAAAAACTTTAATCGTTATTAAGTATAAATAATTAGGTGAATTTTATACAAAGCGAAACGAGTTTCGCTCTATAGTTACTTCATTCGCATTCGGTTATGCACGGCCTGACTTAAAGTATGACTATCCACATATTCAAGCTCACCACCCTGTGGTACACCCTGTGCAATACGGGTCATTTGTATTGGTAAATGCTTGGTCGCTTCAACCAAATAATGTGCTGTCGCTTGACCTTCTACCGTTGCATTGGTCGCCAAGATCACTTCCTGCACTTTACCATCACTTAGTCGTTGAATTAAATAAGGAATACCAATTTCGTCGGGGCCAATACCATCGAGTGGTGACAAATGTCCACCCAATACGTGATATTTCCCTCTAAAACTGCCACTTTGCTCGATTGCCATGACATCTGCAGGAGATTCAACCACACAAAGCAGTTGATCATCACGCTCTGAAGAGACGCAAATGTTGCATACTTCATCTTCAGTCAATGAATGGCAAATGGAACATTCATGAATATAGTTGGTTGCTTCAGTCAAGGCATGTGCCAGACCGACAGCGCCTTCCCTGTTTTTCATGATTAAGTGCAGTGCCATACGTTGAGCCGACTTTGGCCCAACGCTTGGTAAAATACGCAATGCCTGTACAAGTTGATCAAAACGATCACTAAACATTTAACGTATTCCTTAGAATAAACCTGAAAGGCCTGGTGGAAGCCCCATACCCGAGTTTGCAGATTTCAGTTTTTCTTCTGAAATCACTTCAGCTTGACGTGAAGCATCATTCATTGCCGCTGCAATTAAGTCTTCAATCATATCTGTATCATCTTGAAGTAGTTCAGGATTGATTTCAATACGTTTCACCACATGACGCGCAGTCATAGTAACTTTAACCAGACCACCACCTGCTTCAGCGTGAACTTCAACTTGTGCAAGCTCTTCCTTGGCTTTTTTAATGTTGCTCTCAACTTCTTTTTGCATGCGTTGAGCTTGCTGCATGAGCATATTAATGTTCATAAAAATCTCCGAACAAAACTGATGAATTCACTTTAGATAAGATCTAAACCGCGTGAAAGATCGCGAATAATATCATTAATATCTTCTAAACCAACAGATACACGAATTAAACCTTCGCTAATCCCTGCTGCTTTTTTCGCTTCTGCTGACATTCTGCCATGAGAAGTCGTTGCAGGATGGGTAATTGTTGACTTTACATCACCCAAGTTACTTGTAATAGAAAGGAACTTAGTATTATCAATCACGGTCCAAGCGCCTTCACGTTCGCCTTTCACAACAAACGACACAACTCCGCCAAAGCCTTTTTGTTGCTTTTTCGCCAACTCATGACCTTCGTGATTTGGAAGTCCCGCATAGTACACTTTTTCAACTTTCGGGTGTGCATCTAACCATTCAGCTAAAGTTTGAGCACTTGCACAGTGGGCTTTCATACGTAAACTTAAAGTTTCTAGGCCTTTCAGGAAGATCCATGCATTGAATGGACTCATCGAGTTACCCAGTGTACGAATAACACCTGTAATCTCTTCCATCAATTTTGCACTACCTACAACTGCACCACCGAGCGCGCGACCTTGACCATCAATATATTTTGTTGATGAATAGATCACGAGGTCCGCACCGAATTTAATCGGTTGCTGTAACACCGGTGTACAGAAAGTATTATCGACTGCAAATAATGCCCCATTCGCATGTGCAATATCAGCAATGACTTGTAAATCCCCTACTTGAGCTAATGGGTTTGACGGTGTTTCAATAAACAATAAGCGTGTAGTTGGACGAATCGCTTGTTTCCAAGCATCTAAATCTTCCAAATCAACAAAAGTAACGTCAACGCCAAATTTGATGACATATTTTTCAAACAGAGAAATGATCGAACCAAAGACAGCACGTGAACACACCACATGATCGCCAGCTTTTAAATATGCCAAAGTGATCGCGTGTACGCCTGCCATACCCGAACTTGTCGCAACTGCGGCTTCAGCACCATCCAAAACAGCTAAACGTTTTTCGAACGCTTGTACAGTTGGATTGGTATAACGTGAATAGGTATTGCCTTCAATTTGACCTGAAAATTTTGCTGCGGCATCTGCTGCACTTTCACAAACAAATGATGAAGTCAGGAAAATTGGCTCGCTATGTTCACCCTCAAAAGTACGAATATGACCTGTACGAATCGCTAAAGTCTCTAATTGGTATTCGATGTCGTCTTGTTGGCTCATCTGTATTACTCAGTCGCGAAGAACTGCCTTTGTGAAGAATTGCCAATATTTTGAGCGTCTAAGCTATTTAAGGTCAAGGTAAAATACGAAATTATCGCTTAGACTTCGACCAATCCTACAAGGACTTAGGCAATTGACAGTTATGCATCCTTTCAAACAGAAATTTCTGGCGCAGCAAAAGAAAATTAAACACTTGTCTACACGTGTGTTTAATGCAAAATCGCTAGTCCTTTCTCAATCGACACCCTATGAAGTAATTACTGAATATAAACATGCAAAAGTTCGGTATTACGCTTCGCCTGATCGTAAATACAAAGAACCCTTAGTGTTTGTTGCTCCACTGGCCATCAATATGGCGATTTATGATTTGTATCCATATCGCTCATTGGTGAAACATTTTCAACATAGTGGATTTGATGTCTATTTGTTGGAATGGGGAAAATTAAACTATCAAGATCGTTTCTTAAATTTTCTATCGTTTATTGATGATGTGATTCCACATTGTATTGATCAAATTTGTGAGCATGCAGATAGTCGATACATCTCGCTACACGGTTGGAGTATGGCTGGAGTCTTTGTCACGCTGTATACAGCATTACATCAACCTGAACATGTTAAAAATCTAATGGTGATGGGCGCGCCGATTGATAGCTATGCCTCAGGTCGTATCGGAAAGCTATTTCAAAAAACCAATCGCTTGCTTTCACGTAGTAAGAATTTACAAGATAAGGTCTACACAGGGAAAATTCCTAAACATTTTATCCATACACCGGGCGTACTCAATGCGATTGGATTTAAAATCGTTGATCCAATGGGTTGGTTCAAAAGCCAAAAACAATTTCTATCTAACTTAGATAATCTGCATGACCTGTATGAACATGCAACCATGGGCGATTTTCTCAATCACATGATTGACTATCCGGGTGGAATTAACCAAGACATGGTGTTCAATGTTTGGCTACAAAATCCACTTAAAAACGGCATTATTCAATTGAAAGATAAAGTTATTCAATTAAAAAATATCCACTGTTCATTGTTGATTGGCGCGGGTTCTACCGATCAAATCGTTACGGCAGATGCAGCAAGTCCTTTAGGCGAATTGACAAGTAGTCAAGATGTAACGTTTACTCTCATTCCCGGTGGTCACCTCGGCCTGATGTCGAGTCAAAAAAGTGCCAATCAATTTTGGCCAACTTTGACCCAGTGGCTTACACAAAGATCCAGTTTATTGAAATAAAAATTTAGAGGGTAAAGATGATTCAGTCAGTTGCATTTATCGGATTGGGCGCAATGGGTTACCGTATGGCAGCGCACCTACCAAAAAAGTTCGACACGGTTTATGTCTGGAATCGAAACTTTACCAAGGCAGAGCAACATGCTGCTGAATTTGGTACGCAAGCGGTTGCATTAGAACAAGCAGTACAAGCGGACATTATTTTTTCCTGCCTACCCATCAGCCAAGATGTTGAAAATTTAATTGCGAGTGTGACGCTGAAATCAGGCTCGATTTGGGTCGACTGTACCAGCGGTGTGCCAGAATCTGCAAAAAAACTCGCTGCTGCCTTAAAGCAGCAAAATGTTGCATTCTTAGATGCCCCTGTGAGTGGACAAACCATTGGCGCTGAAACTGGAACATTAACCGTCATGATTGGTGGTGACGCAGCAGCCTTTGAACGTGCATTACCTGCGATCCAAACATTTGGCAGACTGATTAAACATGTGGGTGAACCGGGTGCGGGTTTTGCCGTCAAAGCTGTAAACAACATGTTAATGGCTGTAAATCTTTGTGCAGTTGCTGAAGGATTCACCACCTTAAAAGCGCATGGCGTGGACTTACATCAGGCACTCGATTGTATTAATGCATCGAGCGGTAAAAGCAACGTGACCGAAACTGTTTTACCTCAGCGCGTACTGAATCGTAGCTTCCCATTAACCTTTGCACTTCCATTACTTGCAAAAGATACGGGAATTGCTGTTGATCTGGTGCGACAAGCAAAACTTTCAGCACCTGTGCTCTCTTTGACGCAAAATTTAATCCAAGCAGCAAGCGATCAAGCTAAAGAAAACAGTGATTTTTCAAGCGCTATGATTATGTATGAAAAATGGAGTAAAATTACAATTGAGTAATAACTCGCCATTGAATAACGATAAATAACCATCATATTGTACTCTAGTGTCATAACACACATTGTTACAAATGACAGAGGAAACTCGCATGAACAAATTTACCCTCGCAACTTTGCTAGGTGCTGTAACTTTAATCGGGGCTTCTACTGCTGTTTTAGCATCTGAGCAAGAATGCCAAAAGTTGAAAAATGACCATGACGTGATTTATGCATCGAAAGGTTTTTGCTTTAAAGATCCTGATGCTAAAGCGAAGTTCGGCAATGACAATTGCTACACAACTAAGCCTAAATTTTCAGAAAAAGAGCAACAACGACTTGACGCGATCAAAGATCGTCAGAAAGAATTGAACTGTAAATAATTACGATTCAATTCGCTCAAGGAATTTAGCAATGACTTATGATGATCAAAATATTTTTGCTCGGATTTTACGTGGAGAACTTCCTGCGTTTAAAGTCTATGAAGATGATCAAGTACTCGCTTTTATGGATGTCATGCCACAGGCCGAAGGTCATACGCTCGTAATTCCTAAAACCCCTGCTATAACGCTGCTTGATTTAGATCCAGAAGCGGCTGCTTATACCATTCAAGTTGCTCAAAAAGTTGCGAAAGCAATGGAAAAAGCCTTAGACGTGAAAGGTATCGTATTGATGCAGTTATCTGGCGCTGCTGCGGGTCAAACTGTTCCGCATGTGCATTTCCACCTAATTCCGACTTCAGTGCATGAATTAGGTAAACATGCCGCACAAATGGGCGACATGGAAAAAATCAAAGCCATTGGCGAAAAAATCAAAGCAGCACTTTAAGTTCAATTGAGTTTAAAGTGATGATCAATGGAGCTTCGGCTCCATTTTTTATGTCTCGAATATTATCCCAAGAACTTTTAGCTGCAAAATTTACTGTTCAATACAACACTAAGCATTTAATAAATATTCATTTTTATAAATATAACAGCAATTTAAACCAAAAATCACCTTTCACCGTTTTGAAATATTTCCTTAATAGAACTGTCTTATTTGTAATGAATACTTAGCGCCATTAGATAGCGAAATTACTTCTAGCCAAGCTACTGATAAAACATATTGATATGACTGGAAAAGTCTTCTGGAGCTTCAAATGAAAAAAACTCTATGTGCATTAGCAATCGGGGCAACAATTCTTACACCAATGATGGCATCTGCTGCAGATGTAAAAATTTATGGCCGTGCACATGTCTCTCTTGACTATCTAGATGATGGTAAAGATTACAACGAAGTTGGTCTTTCTTCTAACGCTTCACGCTTAGGCTTCAAAGTAGATCAAAAAATTAATGATGACCTCAACGTATTCGCTCAAATTGAGCAAGAAGTAAACTTTGCAAGCGGTAGCCAAGACAGCAAAGGCGTAGATTTTTCAACACGTGACACATTCGTGGGTTTAAAAAGTTCAACTTATGGTCAAGCACGTGTAGGTCGCTTTGACAGCCCATTTAAAGTTGCACGTAGCCCTGTGAACTTCTTCGGTGACATGGTTGGTGACGTTAGAAATGTAACACGTGTCGGCAACTTAAAATTTGATGAACGTAATGAAAACACCATTGAATATAAATCGCCAAAATTTGGCGGTGGTTTCAATGTATTAGCTGCAATGTCGATGCATTCAGGTACACAAATTGACCGTGAAGCAGATGGCGAAGGCAAAGATGACAACAAAGCCTATGACCTTGCTCTAACTTATAAAGAAGGTCCAATTGATTTTGCAGCAGCATACGAAAAGTATGATGAAAATGCAGCAAACGCAGCAGGTGGCGCAAGTCGTGATGCATTCCGTATTGCCGGTGCATATAAGTTAACTGAAGAATTTAACTTGGGTGCGTTATACCAAATTGCCAAACACGACAACGATACAGCGAACCCAGATGCTCAAGTTTTTGGTGTAGCTGGCGAATATAAAGTAACGCCTAAAACCTCAGTACGCGGTGAATATTTCTACCGTGACGTCGATGCTGATGATGCTAATGCAAGCTTGATCGGTGTGGGTGTAGAACATAAGTTAGATAGCACTTTACGCGTATATGGCAACCTAGCAACTGTGCTTAACGACAAAAACTCTAAACTCAACCCTTGGAAAGAAGGTCGTAGCTTCGGTAACGGTATTTCAGGGATCGGTGATGAAAATGCAACTGCACTTTCTCTTGGTCTGCGTTACGACTTCTAAGCTACAATATCTCCCCAAAAAGACATACTTCGGTATGTCTTTTTTTCACTCAAATAAAATGTCTCAGAACTAAAATAAGCTAATTTCATCATGTATCAAATATTTAAAAAGTATTTAAAAAACTTAGTCCAAACTCTTTAACATTAACCATATAGAGATCGTTTAACAGCACTACATCAATAGCCCCTTTATTTAGCAAAACTTAAACATAACAAATAAAAATCTTATTCACTCAATAAGGATTCTCATTATTAATAATGTAACTTTTAGTAAATATAGTAAATTAGTCAGAATTTAAAACATAAATATAAGCGTTTTAGTCGGATTTAAAATAATTAAACACAAGTGTTTTAGTCAAGTATTTAAAATAAAAAATTAGTTTATTTTTTAACTAATAAGTAATATAAGTAATTGTATTTAAATTACTTAATAATATATTTTTATTTTAACTGTTCAACCTATTTGCTTTTTGTATATATTTGTTAATAATATAGTACAAGTTTAAAGAATAGGCTTATCTCCATGAGCTTAAAATTCAAAGATTTAAATCGTCGTGTGGTCAGAGAAATAACCGCAATACTAATAATTAAAGTGATTATTTTAATGATCATTAAGAACATCTGGTTCGACGCCCCTACTATCCCTAAAAACTTTGACAATCAAGTTGCCGAGCATATTGCTGGCAGTCCTTCCCAAATCAAGGAGACACGTTGATGATTTCTGAAAGCGTGGTCGATCTTTCGCGGTTCCAATTTGCAATGACCGCGATGTATCACTTTATTTTTGTTCCACTGACTTTAGGTCTGGCTTTTATTCTTGCCATTATGGAAACCACCTATGTGATTTCTGGCAAAGAAATTTATAAAGACATGACTAAATTCTGGGGAAAACTCTTCGGTATTAACTTCGCATTAGGTGTTACTACTGGTTTGACAATGGAGTTTCAGTTCGGTACTAACTGGGCGTATTACTCACACTATGTCGGTGATATTTTCGGTGCACCATTAGCCATTGAAGGTCTGATGGCATTCTTCCTTGAATCAACATTTATTGGTTTATTCTTCTTCGGCTGGGATCGCCTATCTAAAGTTCAGCATTTGGCTGTCACTTGGTTAGTTGCACTTGGCTCGAACATGTCTGCACTATGGATTTTAGTGGCCAATGGTTGGATGCAAAACCCTGTCGGTTCCGCGTTTAACTATGAAACCATGCGTATGGAAATGGTGGACTTCGGTGCATTGATTTTCAACCCTGTGGCTCAGGTTAAATTCGTACATACCGTATCTGCAGGTTATGTGACTGGTGCTATTTTCGTACTGGCAATTTCAAGTTACTACTTATTGAAAAAGCGTGACTTGCCATTTGCGCGTCGTTCATTCGCTATCGCTGCTATTTTTGGTTTAGCGTCTACACTTTCGGTGATCTTACTGGGTGATGAATCTGGTTATGAAATTGGTGACGTACAGAAAACTAAACTTGCTGCAATTGAAGCTGAATGGGACACTCACCCAGCTCCAGCACCATTTACTTTGTTTGGTATTCCAAATAAAGAAACTATGTCTACTGACTACGCGATCAAAATTCCTTATGTCATGGGGATTATCGCAACACGTTCAACTGATAAAGAAGTAACAGGTATTAAAGACCTGATCGTACAACACGAAGCGCGTATTCGTAACGGTATGGTGGCTTACTCACAGTTAGAACAACTTCGTGCAGGCGACACTTCTCCTGAACTTAAAGCAGCATTTGCTGAGTCTCAAAAAGACTTGGGTTATGGTTTGCTTCTGAAAAAATACACAGACAAAGTTGTCGATGCTTCTGACGAACAAATCAAAGCTGCTGCAAAAGACACTATTCCACATGTTCCAAGCTTGTTCTGGGCATTCCGTGCAATGGTTGCTTCTGGTTTCTTAATGCTCCTTCTGTTCGTACTGGCTACCTTTGCTGTCGGTAAACGTAATGCAGAAAACAAGCCTTGGTTATTAAAGTTTGCCTTATTTGCACTACCGTTACCTTGGATTGCTGCACAAACAGGTTGGTATGTTGCCGAAGTTGGTCGTCAACCTTGGACTATCGGTGAAGTTCTACCTACACATCTTTCAGCTTCTAGCTTAAGTACAGGTGATGTATGGGGTTCTATCCTTGCATTGGCAGCGTTCTATACTGTACTGCTGATCATTGAAATGTACTTAATGATTAAATTCTCACGCCTTGGCCCAAGTTCTCTACATACTGGTAAATACCACTTCGAGAAACTTGAAGCTGCAAAAAAGGCAAATGAGGAGGCTCAAGCATGATCGAATATGAATTACTCAAAATCATTTGGTGGGTATTAGTCGGCGTCCTACTGATCGGCTTCGCCCTCACCGATGGCTTCGATATGGGCTCAATGGCGATCATGCCATTCGTAGGTAAAAAAGACGAAGAACGTCGTGCGGCAATCAATACGATTGCCCCACACTGGGACGGCAACCAAGTTTGGTTTATTACTGCCGGTGGTGCGCTGTTTGCAGCATGGCCGATGGTATATGCAACTGCATTCTCAGGCATGTACTGGGCATTGTTACTGGTACTCTTCGCTCTCTTCTTACGTCCAGTCGGTTTTGACTACCGTTCTAAACTTGAAAACACCAAGTGGCGTAATTCTTGGGACTGGGGTTTAGCAATTGGTGGTGCCGTTCCTGCCCTCGTATTTGGTGTTGCGTTTGGTAATATGTTCCTCGGTGTTCCATTCACTATGGACGAAACTGTTCGCTCAACTTACACAGGTAGCTTCTTTGCACTGCTTAACCCATTTGCTTTAGTTTGCGGTATCGTGAGTTTATCTATGCTTTGCGCTCACGGTGGTGCATGGCTCATGCTTCGTACAGACGGCGACCTCCGTGCACGCTCTGCAAAAGCGACTCAACTTATGGGTATCGTATTCTTGGTTTGCTTCTTACTTGCAGGCGCATGGTTATACTTCGGTAATATCCAAGGCTACACATTAGCTCAACCGTTTGACACTAATGGCGTTGCTAACCCATTGGCTAAAGAAGTGATCACCAATGCCAATCCAGGTTGGATGAACAATTATAGTATTTATCCTATTACTATGATTGCGCCAATCATGGCAATTTTAGGTGCTTTGATCATTATCCTTGCCGCAGGTAAAGGTAAAGCAGGTTTTAGCTTCCTTGGTTCAAGCTTGGCAGTCATTGGTGCAATCTTAACTGCTGGTTTTGCATTGTTCCCTTTCCTTATGCCATCGAGCATCAACCCAACTGTAAGTTTGACTATGTGGGATGCGGTATCAAGTAAAAACACCCTGACTGTGATGACAGTTGCCGCGTGTATTTTTGTCCCAATTATCCTGTGCTACACAACTTGGTGTTACTACAAGATGTGGGGCGTGGTCACTAACAAACATATTGAAGAGAATTCACACAGCCTATACTAAGGCTGTGTCTAAGGAGAAAAGACGATGTGGTATTTTGCTTGGATTCTCGGTATTTTGATGGCATGTTTTGCAGGTGTACTTAGTGCCCTTTACATCGAACATCATCAAGATCTAGATGAGGAATAACAAATGACTGATGCTGCTGTAGAAAAATCACTTGTAGAAAAGAAGCCAAATAAATTTGCAATGGTCATTTCCTGCCTGTTAGCTTTTCCTTTGGCAGCCGTGTTACTTGTACATCCTGCTGCCATGCTGGATGACAATGGTGGATATAGCCATCGAGCGCTGATGTTCATCATGATAGGTATTTCAGGTGGTTTTGTGCATGGTGTGGGTTTTACGCCACACCATTGGTTCTGGAAATGGCTTTTTAGCCCCTTTCTCGCTTGGCCACTCATGTTATGGGGCTACTACACATGGTTCCTACATTAATTAATATCTAAATAAAGCCCTCAATTGAGGGCTTTATTATATTTGCGATCAATTTCGGCTTTTTTTTCTGCTGTAATATCGTCTTGCATTTGAAAACAGTCTCTAAATTTTTCATGGATATGATGAATATATTTTTCTTTAGCTGCATGTCTTAGTAAAATTTGAGCTGCCATCACAATAAATCCATTGACTTGCTTTACTATTATTATGCGCTGAGCATCCGCCAACCCAGCTTTTCGCTGAATTAATGAGTTTCGACCAGTATGCACAATCGAATGCAAATGCTTTAACGAATAGAACTTAAACTCTTTAAACATTTCAACAATATGCTTAATTTCTACAACATTTTCTAACTTTGTAATCATTTCAGCTGCGGTAGGAATTTTCACATTCTGAAGCAACTCTTCTTCTCGTTGAATTTCAAATTTCTGAATTTCTATATTAGAGGCGACCATTAGTAACCAATATGCCCTCACCACAGCTTCAAATTGAATTCGAAATAATGCGAGTGCAGATATATCTTGGCGTGATTCTAAAAGTTGTAAAATGGCTTCACCATGCTCCATGGATAATTCACAACATTCATAGACCAAATCAAGTCGCTGCACGCCACCAATAAATGCTGAATGATTTAACTCGTTATATAGCTCATCCAACATCGATTCAGAATCACGAAAAATATCTATCAAAATCACCTTCCATTTCTTAAGTGCCAAAATTTAAAATAAAAAAAGCTGGATTAATTCCAGCTTTAAAATTTAACGATGCGTATGAATCGACATCACAATCCCCATCCCTGCGAGCATCGCAATTACGGCTGTACCACCATAACTCATCAACGGTAGTGGATCACCTGTTACCGGTAAAATCCCACTGACCATACCCGAGTTTAAAAATACAAAAAAGAAGAAAGTTAATCCTATCGCTCCTGCATAGAGTCGTCCAAAATTATGGAAGCAATTTAGTCCAATAATCAAACAGCGAACGATAATTGCTGTAAATAAACTAAATAAAAGAAATACACCAATAAAGCCAAATTCTTCTGCATAGGTCGACATAATAAAGTCAGTATGATGCTCTGGTAGATAACCCAAGTGCGACTGCGTCCCTTCGGTATAACCCTTACCCATTAAACCACCTGATCCAATGGCAATTTTAGATTGAATAATGTTCCAACCTGCACCAAGCGCGTCAGATTCAGGGTCAAATAACGTCAGTACACGTTTTTTCTGATATTCCTGTAAAAAAAACATCCAAAGTACAGGTGCTGCAATTGCAAAGGCGGTTAAAGCACCTGCAATTAAACGCCAAGACATACCACTTAAAAATAAAACAAAAATACCCGGAATAATCAAACCGATATTCAAGTCAGGCTGTAAAGCGACCAATGCAAATGGAATCAATAATAAAATTAATGCCCCGACAATTTGTAAAAATTTCGGTGGAAAAGGTTTTCGCGCAAAATACCACGCCATCATGAGTGGCATGGCAAATTTCATAAATTCACTCGGCTGCATACTGCCGATACCCGGTAAGCTAATCCAGCGTTTCGCCCCCATCCTTTTTTCACCAATAACAAGAACCAACAACAGTAAAAATATACCGATGGCATATAAGTACGGACTCATAGATTGGTAAACTTTGGGTGGAATTTGCGCGCAGATCAACATCACAATAAAGCCCACACCAAAACTTGTGGCTTGGCGTAGTACCATTCCCGAATCTTCCGCGGTCGCACTATAGACAACCATCAGCCCCAATATTGCATTGAGTACCAAGAAGCAAAGTAACCACGGGTCTAAATGAAGTTTAGCCCATCGAGAAGAATCGTGTTTTATACTGCGGCCATCACGTAATGACTGACGTAAAAAACGATACTGTTGAGAAGGGATCATTGCGAAACAGATCTAAAAAGGATGCGGGAATTATAGATTAAAGCGACAGTAAAAATCACTGTCCCTTAAATATTCCTTGAAATAATCATCTATTAACTTGAGACGCTAAAATTAAACGTGCCAATTCCAAGTCATCCGGATAGGTAATTTTAATATTGTCCGAACGACCCTGCACGACATTGACATGCTCACCGACAAATTCTAAAGCACTAGCCTCATCTGTGATGGTCGCACCAGCGGCAAGTGCTTGCTCGACGGCATTTTTAAGCACACCCAATTTGGCAATTTGTGGCGTCTGCGCTTGCCATAAAGTTGAACGATCTACCGTTGTTGATATAAGTGGTGCCGTTTCAACACGTTTTAAGGTATCGCGTACAGGGATGGCGAGAATCGCACTTTGCTCAGAATCGACTGCCGATTGAACTAAATCTTCTAAGCTCAACTGCGAGACACATGGTCTTGCTGCATCATGAACAAATACCCAATCATCATCATTGGCAATCCTAGATAGATATTGCAATGCATTGAGTACAGAATGCACACGCTCTGCACCGCCTAAACAAAAATGTGCCTTATCTTGATTTGCTAGTGCCAAAGTCTGAGCAATATTATCTTGCTCGCCTATAGCCAATACATAGCCTGTTAAAGGTAATTGGTTAAGACGCGCAACTGTGTGTTCAAGCACAGTTAGACCCGCAATGTTTTGATATTGTTTTAGTTCAGTTTTAGAAAATCGACTTCCTGAACCAGCAGCAGGAATAATAGCCCACAATTTAAGGTTCGGGTGGAAGTTCGGCTGGTTCTGACTCATTGGTACGTAGGTCTACTTTTGCGTTTGGATCAATATAAATTGGTTTGTACTGAGTACTAATCGTACTCATCTGTACGAAAGTTTCATGCGGTTTAATTAAACCTAAATCTAGACGAGCATGCTCTTCAATAGCTTCAACGCCATTTTTTAAATCGTATACTTCAGCGGCAAGCACGCGATTTCGTTCTTTTAATTCGTCATTGAGTTCGACTTGTTGTTGTATTTTCTGACTCAGTTGTTGATGTTGATGATAACCACCTTCACCGAACCAGTATAAATATTGAAACCCTGCGATCAAAAAGATCGCAAGGCCCAACAATGCTTTACTCGCTTTGGAGTCAAATACATTTAACATAGATAGCATGATCTGCTTAGTTCAAACCTTTGAACTCAGCTTTACCGCGATATGCAGCATTAGTCAATTCTTCAATACGAAGTAATTGGTTATATTTCGCTACACGGTCAGAACGGCAAAGTGAACCAGTTTTGATTTGACCCGCTGCTGTACCCACTGCAAGATCTGCAATAGTTGAATCTTCAGTTTCACCAGAACGGTGTGAAATTACTGTAGTGTAACCATTTGCTTTCGCAAGATAGATTGCATCTAGAGTTTCAGTCAACGTACCGATTTGGTTGTATTTGATCAGGATAGAGTTACCCACTTTTTCATTGATACCACGTTGAAGAATCTTAGGATTCGTAACGAATAGGTCATCACCAACCAATTGGATTTTGTCGCCGAGGATTGAAGTGAGGTAAGACCAACCTTCCCAATCAGACTCGTCCAAACCATCTTCAATTGAGATGATTGGGTATTGTTTTGCAAAACCAGCAAGGTAGTCAGCAAATTGGTTGCTTGTGAATGCTTTATTGCCTTCACCTGCAAGGATGTATTGACCATCTTTGTAGAATTCTGAAGATGCACAGTCAAGCGCAAGCATAATGTCTGAACCAGCTTTGTAGCCAGTTTTTTCAATTGCTTCAAGAATTACTGTAATTGCTTCTTCGTTAGAACGAAGGTTCGGTGCAAAACCGCCTTCATCACCAACTGCAGTATTTAAACCTTGTTTCTTTAAAACTGATTTTAAAGAATGGAAAATTTCAGCGCCAGCGCGTAAAGCTTCAGAGAATGAAGTGAAGCCTACTGGCTCAATCATAAATTCTTGAATGTCTACGTTATTGTCTGCATGTGAACCACCATTTAGGATGTTCATCATTGGAACAGGCATAGTCAAAATGCTGTTATTACGAAGGTCTGCGATGTATTGGAAAAGTGGAATTTTCTTTTCGTCAGCAGCAGCGCGTGCAGCAGCTAGCGATACCGCTAAAGTTGCGTTCGCACCTAATTTTTCTTTGTTTTCAGTACCGTCAAGCGCGATCATTGTGTTATCAATGTCTTTTTGTTCGAATACTGATTTACCCAACAATGCATCACGAATTACTGTGTTAACGTTGTTAACCGCAGTTTTAACGCCTTTACCTAAGTAACGAGCTTTGTCGCCGTCACGAAGTTCTAAAGCTTCACGAGAACCAGTTGAAGCACCAGATGGTGCACATGCACGGCCTACAACGCCAGAGGCTAAGATTACGTCTGCTTCGATGGTAGGGTTACCACGAGAGTCCAAAATTTCACGTGCACGAATGTCAACGATTTGGCTCATGAACAATTCCTCAGTTGATTAATAAAAATGATGCGTCAAAAGTGACGCATCAATGTGTATCGAATTAGTGTGTGTCTAACTTTGCGAAACCTTTGACTAAGGTATCGAGTTCTTTTAACTGTGCCAAGAAAGGTTCCAACTGTGACATGCGTAGCGCACATGGACCGTCACATTTGGCATTTTCTGGATCTGGATGAGCTTCTAAGAACAATCCTGCTAAACCAGTCGCCATACCTGCACGTGCCAGTGTCGTGATTTGCGCACGACGACCACCTGCAGAATCCGCACGACCGCCCGGTGTTTGAAGCGCATGCGTAACATCAAAGAACACAGGGACATTCATTTCTTTCATGATGTCAAAGCCCAACATGTCTACAACTAAATTGTTGTAACCAAATGCCGAACCACGTTCACAAAGAATCAGTTTGTCATTTCCTGCTTCCAAACACTTATGCAAAATATGACGCATTTCGTGTGGTGCGAGGAACTGTGCTTTTTTAATGTTGATGATGGCATCAGTTTTCGCCATCGCTTCAACAAGGTCTGTCTGACGGCTTAAAAATGCAGGAAGCTGGATAATATCCGCAACTTCAGCAACAGGCGCAGCTTGGTATGGTTCATGTACGTCGGTAATAATCGGCACATTAAAGTGTTTTTTAATGTCAGCTAACCACTCGATTCCTTTTTCCAGGCCTGGGCCACGGAAAGAGTTCAAGCTTGAACGATTGGCTTTATCAAAACTTGCTTTAAACACATATGGAATATCCAAGCGTTTGCAGATATCCACATAGGTTTCAGCAATTTCAAAAGCAAGGTCTTTTGACTCAAGTACATTCATGCCGCCGAATAGTACAAATGGCAAATGATTTGCCATTTGTATATCGCCTAAACGTACAATTTCCTGTGGTTTTAATTGTGACATTTAAACTCTTCCTGGTTTAGTCAAAAACACATTATTTCGCTTTTTGGTACTGCTTTTTAGCAGCATCAATAAAGCCTGCGAATAATGGGTGTCCATCACGTGGTGAACTTGTAAATTCCGGATGGAATTGTACAGCAATAAACCAAGGATGTTCAGGAATTTCAACAGTTTCAACAAGACGCTGTACTGGAGAATAACCTGAAATCTTCATGCCTTTTTCTTCAAGCACTGGGATATAACGGTTGTTCATTTCATAACGGTGACGATGACGTTCAACGATCTCTTCAGAACCGTAAACTTGTGCAGTTTTTGTTCCTGCAACCAATTCAGATTTTTGAGCACCAAGACGCATTGTGCCGCCTAAGTCAGAATCTGCATTACGTTGTTGAACTTCGCCGCGCTCATCTAACCATTCAGTGATTAGACCAATCAATGGTGATTTTGTAGAACGGTTAAATTCAGTTGAAGTTGCATCACTAATACCCGCAACGTTGCGCGCATATTCGATCACAGCCAACTGCATACCTAAACAGATGCCAAGGAATGGCACACCGTTTTCACGTGCAAAACGAATCGCTTTCATTTTGCCTTCTGTACCACGTTCACCGAAGCCACCCGGCACTAAGATTGCATCCGCGTCTTTTAATACGTCGTTTACATCTTGGCTTTCAAGTTCTTCTGCATTGACATAATCAATTTGAACTTTCACACGGTTTTGAATACCCGCATGTAAAAGCGCTTCGTTTACAGATTTGTATGCATCTGGAAGTTCAACGTATTTACCAACCATCGCTACACGAACTGTGTATTCAGGGTTCAGTAATGCATCTACAACGTTATCCCAGTCTGTAAGATCAGCTTCTGGAAGATCGTTATAACCAAAACGTTCACAGATTAAATCATCAACGTTTTGTTCATAGAAAGTACGTGGAATTTGGTAAATTGAACGCGCATCTTTACATACCACAACTGCACGCGCTTCAACGTTCGTAAATAACGCAATTTTACGTGTAGTGTCAGCATCAACATCATGTTCTGTACGGCAGATCAGAATGTCTGGTTGAATACCAATCGACAAAAGCTCTTTTACAGAGTGTTGAGTTGGTTTAGTTTTTAATTCAGCAGCTGACTTAATGTATGGGAGTAAAGTTAAGTGCATTAACATTGTGCGCTTATGACCTAGTTCGACCATAAGTTGACGTACAGATTCCATGAATGGGAGAGATTCAATGTCACCTACTGTACCGCCGATCTCAACGATCGCAACGTCATAGCCTTCACCTGCGCGAAGAACACGTTCTTTAATATTGTCAGTAATATGTGGAATAACTTGAACTGTACCACCGAGGTAGTCACCACGACGTTCTTTATTCAAGACATCTTGGTACACTCGTCCTGAAGTAAAGTTGTTCAGTTTGGTCATTTTCGCACGACGCAAGAAACGTTCGTAATAACCCAAGTCTAAGTCAGTTTCAGCACCATCCTCTGTGACAAAAACTTCACCGTGTTGGAATGGACTCATAGTCCCTGGATCGACATTAATGTATGGATCCATTTTTACCATGGTTACTTTTAAACCACGGGCTTCTAAAAGCGCAGCCACTGATGCAGCTGAAATACCTTTACCTAGTGATGATACAACACCACCAGTAACGAAAATAAAATGGGTCATTAAGTTTCTCGTACAATGGAGCCTAAATTGGCCTACAATGTTGTGCGATTTTACTTTACTCTGTACCAAGAAAGCAAAGTCATTCCGCATCAATTCATAGAACAATTAACAATTGGCTATTGTAACAGCAATTATCATAAAAATTTAGAGTAAGTTCTTATCATTTCTATATTCTTATTTGCTGTTATAATGCAGTTATCCAATCCACACTTTTTTGTTTTGTGTAATTATGAATAAGAAACTTTTAATCTGCGGTGCAATCGCAACAGGTCTACTTCTTACAGCATGTGTAAAAAAAGAAGCACCAAAAGAAGAAGAACAGGAACAGGTTGAAGTTGCAGCATCTGAACCAACAGCATCTGTACCTACACAATTAGAACCAGTTGAAGAACAACCAGTTGTTGAAGAACCGACTCAGCAGCAAGTTGAAGTGATTCGTGAAGAAACACCGAATACAACAACTGAAATTCGTCGTGAACCTACTCCTCCTGCAGAAACTCCTGCTCCAAAAGCAGAAGCGCCTAAAGCTGCAGAAAAACCTGCACAAGCTGCTCAACCTAAACAAAACTCAGGTTCTGCTCAGTCTGAAGATGACGCCGTGGCTGCTGCCATTGCTGCTGCAACACCTGCTTTAGAGAACTAAGATCGAAGTTTTATCAAACAAATGATCAAAAAACCCGACAAAAGTCGGGTTTTTTATTGTTTCTATGTAAATAAAAAGCTGCACAAAACGATGCACAGTTTTTCTCACAACTATTCTTGTAATTTTTCAGCTAAATATTCAATAAATAAACGAACACGTTTCGGCAAATGCTCTTGTTGATAATAAACAGCATGAATAAGCTGTTCATGTGGCTCAATTTGATGGTCTAAAAGTTGTACCAATCGTCCTTCTGCAATATCTTTTTCTAACATAAAAATCGATAGACAAGCGATGCCCATCCCATGAATCGCAAGCTCACGAATGGTTTCACCATTTGATGCCTTGATGTTGGGTTGGATCGTCAAAGGTTTCCCTGCGACTTGGATCGGCCAAGTATTCATATGGGTAATTTGACTAAATCCAAGTAAAGCATGTGCGGTTAGCTCTTCAGCATTTTGCGGACGTCCATGCTGCTGAAGGTATTCAGGACTCGCCACCAAACACAGTCGACTCTTGTAAATAAGTTTTGCATGCAAACTGGAGTCGTTTAATTTCCCAAAGCGAATTGCGACATCCGCTTTATGCTCTAATAAGTCAATCACTTGATCATGATTCACCAATTCAATCTGTATATGCGGATAACGCGCATTAAATTCTGGAATCAAGGGAACGATCATATGCAGAATAAACGAAATCGCAGAATCGACTCGCACCAAACCCGAAGTATCTGCATCTAATTTCAGCAAAGAATCTTCCGCTTCGCTTAAATCATTCAATATCCGCCGTGTTTTAGCTAAAAATAATTGCCCCTCTTGCGTCAGCTTAATTTTGCGGGTTGTTCGTTCCAACAGGGTTACATTTAATTTAGATTCCAGACGCTGTAATGCGCGGCTGACACCAGATGCTGTTTGATCCAGCCTTTCTGCTGCTTTGATAATAGAGCCGCTATCTACAATAACAGTAAAAGCCTGCAGCTCCTCAATGGTCGATTTCATTGCATATTCTAATTCGTGATTTTTAATCAATAATATATTCCAAACTCATGCATTTTTCTTCAATAAAATTAGCAGCACAATAGCATCAATTCAAAAAAAGAGAATTCCTGATGATTGTTCCTCCATTTGGTGTCGGCACCTTCCGTTTGACAGGTGACACTGTCATTCATTCTGTTAAAACTGCCATAGAAGTTGGATATCGTGCTGTAGACACCGCACAAATCTACGGTAATGAAGCAGAAGTAGGCCAAGCAATCGATGAAAGTCAGGTCAATCGAGCTGATATTTTCTTAACCACGAAAATTTGGACTGAAAATTATGCTGCCGACAAACTGATACCCAGCCTAAAGGACAGCTTAATTAAATTAAGGACGGATGCAGTTAACCTCACACTTATTCATTGGCCTGCACCTGCACTTGGAGTCAATATTCCAGAATTAATGGGACATTTACTTGAGGCAAAAAAACAAGGTTTGACTGAACATATTGGTGTATCTAATTTTAATATTGAGCTCACTCAACAAGCCATTGATCACATCGGGCTGGAAAATATTGCAACCAATCAAATTGAACTGAGTCCTTATCTTCAAAATGAACGACTTGCGACTTACTTAAAACAGCAAAATATTGATGTCACCTCTTATATGACCTTGGCTTATGGCAAAGTGCTAAATGACCCAATACTTTCTGATATTGCAGCACAACACCAAGCTTCAGTTGCACAAGTGACACTCGCTTGGGCGCTGCAAAAGGGTTATGCCATAATTCCATCGTCAACCCAACGTGAACATTTAACCAGTAACTTAAAAGCTCAAGACATTCATTTAACATCAGAACAAATGCAGGCCATTGCAACACTAGACAAAAATGCACGTGAAGTAAGTCCACTTGAACTTGCTCCAGTTTGGGATCTATAACATGAAAATTAATTTTACCCTGCTCGCTCTCGCAATTGGTGCATTTGCTATTGGTACCACTGAATTTTCACCCATGGGCTTCTTACCTGAAATTGCAGAAGATCTATCGGTATCAATACCGCAAGCCGGTTTGTTGATTAGTGCCTATGCTATCGGTGTCATGATTGGCGCACCCGTTATGACTTTATGGCTTGCACGTTTTTCAAAACGTACATCACTCATGTTATTAATGACAATTTTCACCCTTGGCAATCTGCTTGCCACAGTTGCGCCAGATTATTTAGGTTTAATGGCGGCACGCTCAGTCACCAGCTTAAATCATGGTGCATTTTTTGGCTTGGGTTCTGTGGTTGCAGCGAGTGTTGTGCCGAAAGATAAACAAGCCAGTGCTGTTGCCATGATGTTTATGGGCTTGACCATTGCCAATATTGGCGGTGTACCACTCGCAACGTGGGTAGGACAAAATATCGGTTGGCGTATGTCTTTTGCCGCTATTACCTTATTGGGCATCATCACCATGTTGGCATTATGGAAAGCACTACCCCATCAGCAACAGACCGAAAAACCTGATGTACGAGCAGAGTTAAAAGTATTAACACGCATGCCTGTTGTTTTAGCACTACTCACCACGGTCATGAGTGCTGGAGCTATGTTCGCGCTCTATACCTATATCGCACCAAGTTTAAAAGTCTTTACTCATGCAAGCCCTGAACTTATCACTTTCATGTTGGTCCTAATCGGGATCGGATTTTCAATTGGTAACCATTTCGGTGGTAAGTTTGCCGATCAATCCTTAGATAAGACCTTGATTGGCTTTTTAGTCTTACTGATGCTGATGATGCTGTTATTTCCAATTTTAGCAACCACCACCATTGGCACAGCAATTGCATTAATCATCTGGGGAGCAGCAGCCTTTGCCGTCGTACCACCTTTACAAATGCGTGTTATGACAGTCGCTCACGATGCACCAGGCCTCGCTTCTTCAGTGAATATTGGTGCATTTAATCTTGGAAATGCATTGGGTGCAGTCACAGGTGCCGCAGTGCTAAATCTTAACCTAAGCTATGCTGCGGTGTCTTATGCAGGCGCTACACTGAGCGCTATAGCGTTGATTTTAGTATTGATACAGATGAAGCTTAAACCTCAAATTACCGCATGTTGCGCACAAGCTGAGTAACACATACTTAAAATAGCCTACCCAAAGTAGGCTATTTTTTAGTTCGCATATAACTTTAAAAAATCTGCCATCAATTTGGTTGCCCATGAATGGGTTTCCACTAGACCTTCATAATAACCACAGTGACTGCCTTTTTTAGTGGTCACCACCACTACATTCGGCAAAGAACGGATTAATTCTTTATAGGGTTCAAAGTTTTGAATGTGGCAAATAGGATCGTCTTCGGCATTTAAAATCATCAAAGGAATTTTAAGATTTTCAAATACATAAATTGGGTTGGTGGATTTTGCATAACTTTCATAATCGGCAAAACCCGCCATGTGGAAATAAGCACGTTCAAACTGTGCCAGATTTTTACTTTTTAGGACTTCTATTAAAGATGGTGTTGTTGACCATGTTGCAGAATAGGGTTCTACAAATTTCTGAAAGAGCTTTTTCGTCATCATTTTACTGTAAAAAGGGTGGACATTTTTAAAGCCAAGCTCAGTGTCATAGCCCGGACATAAAGCAAAAGCCGCTTTAAGTGGTGTTTCATCACCTTGTTCGCCTAAATAGCGGACCAATAGCCCCGTTCCTGCAGATGAACCGACGCCATACAAACTCGATGCGGGAAATTTCTGCTGAATAAAGGCAATCTGTTCACGTAAGTCATCGGTTGAACCAAATAAGTTTATTTTGGCAACAGGCATAGGTAAATTGGCATGACCGCGTCTTAGACAAAGTGCAATACGCCAACCTGTATATAGATGAAGATCCCGAACCACTTCCCGCATACTTTCAGGCGTTCCCGTAATCGTATGCATGAGCACCACAGTTGGCACATCCGCAGGTAAATCCAAACCCAACCATGCAATGGCTGTTACCCCTCCATCAGCCATGGTCAGCTGCTCTATAGCATCATATTTAAGCTTCACTTGACGCTTTTTAATGACATCAAAATATAGTAAATGTGCGTGGGTATTCGACAGCCAAGGCGTAGGGCGATATTTTTCATGTAGTTGCTTTAACTTCGGCAGCACATGTTTCATTTGCCCTTCAGGATGATAATAAAGCTGTGGTAATTCTGCACCGATTGCATGATCTACAAAATTTAAAAGAGCCTGACGCCCTTTATGAATCACATTATTCATTGACCTTACCTTCACCTCGCTTCGCACCACAGCAAATCATTTCAATCTTTTCACTTTGACTAACAATGCCCATTAAAAAAATGTATCTACAAAACCGTATCTCGCTAGCAATATTTGTTTGCTTAAGCCTCATAAGCAAAAAGCATGACAATATTCATCATGCTTTTTATCATTCTGTGATGAGCATTTAAAAATCAGCAGAGTTAAGGCTGATATTGCATAATGCGCTCACCCATTTTCGCCGCCAATGCTTCCAAGCCACTTTTTGGACGAAGCATGACTTCAAAATCAATCATCTGACCTTGTTCATTAAACTGAATCATGTCGATCCCTTTTAACTTTTTCTCGCCAACATTGGCAGAAAACTCAAGTACAACATTGAGGCCATCCTCACTATAAAACTCACGGTGGTAAGTAAAATTTTCAAAAATTTGAATCACATTGGTCAAAATAAAAGTTACTACAGGCTTACCTGGATATGGGTTAAACGCGACAGGTGAACGAAACACCACATCCTCTGCCAAGAGTTCATTTAAAATATTCATATCCCGTGTGTTAAGCATTTCGTGCCAACGTGCAACAGATTTTTTTGTTGTTTCAATAGTCATGTTTATGTCTTTTTTTTGATGAATCATTTCCCTTTCCTCAAACTCCTCTCCCAAATGGAGAGGAAGCACGACAACTGCATATTAAATTGAATGAAGTTGTCGTGGTTTAGTATGAGGCTGATTAAATCACCGCAGCCAAATCTGCACCTTGACGAATGGCACGTTTAGCATCTAACTCACCTGCTTCTTTCGCACCACCAATCAAATGCACATTTTTCCCATCTGCTTGTAGCTGTTCATACATCGCGGTATAGGATTCCTGACCTGCACAAATCACCACATGATCAACATCTAAAATACGGGATTGACCATCAACGGTAATATGCAAACCTTGATCATCAATTTTGTCGTAGCTTGCACCCGCAATCATTTTCACATCGCGGTGTTTCAAACCGGTACGGTGAATCCAACCCGTGGTTTTACCTAAGCCAGCACCAACCGATTTAGCCTTACGTTGCAATAAATACACTTCACGCGGCGATTCTTCGACGTCTGGATGTTTCAAGCCACCGACTTGCGCATAAGTGGTATCAATACCCCATTCATCATAAAATTTCTCAGGATTGAGGCTACCGCTTTCACCTTCATGCGTTAAATATTCAGCCGTATCGAAACCAATACCGCCTGCACCAATGATTGCTACACGTTTGCCAACAGGTTGACGTTCACGTAAAACCTGTAAATAACTCAATACTTTTGGATGATCAATACCATCTATATCTAACTGACGCGGTGTTACACCCGTCGCCACCACGATGTCATCAAAATCAGACTGAGCTAATTCTTCATAAGTTGCCGTATGATTCAATACCAATTTAATCTGAGGTAATAATTCTATTTTGCGTTTGAAATAGCGTAGCGTTTCATAAAACTCTTCTTTACCAGGAATCGTTTTCGCAATATTAAACTGCCCACCAATTTGGCTAGAAGCTTCAAAAATAGTTATGTTATGACCACGTTCTGCTGCATAAGTTGCAAAGCTTAAACCTGCAGGTCCCGCACCAATCACAGCGATATTTTTCACCTGCGCAGATTCTTTAAAAATCAGTTCAGTTTCATAGCAGGCTTGAGGGTTAACCAAACATGTTGCAATTTTCATCGAGAAAATATGATCTAGGCAGGCTTGGTTACAACCAATACAGGTATTGATTTCATCACTACGACCTTGTTCTGCTTTTTCTACAAAACGTGGGTCAGCCAGCATTGGACGTGCCATGGACACCATATCTGCATCACCCGAAGCAAGTACGTGCTCAGCCATTTCAGGAGTGTTAATACGGTTTGAGGTGATCAAAGGAACATTCACAAGACCTTTTAATTTCTTGGTCACCCATGTAAATGCAGCACGTGGCACTTTGGTTGCAATGGTCGGAATACGCGCTTCATGCCAACCAATACCGGTATTGATAATAGTTGCACCGGCTTTTTCAATGGCTTTTGCAAGTTGCACAACTTCTTCGAAAGTCGAACCACCTTCAACCAGATCCAGCATAGAAAGACGGTAAATAATAATAAAATTTTCACCGACTAATTCACGCGTACGACGCACGATCTCAATTGGAAAACGAATCCGGTTTTCATAACTGCCACCCCATTCATCATCACGGTGGTTGGTACGTGCAGCAATAAACTCATTAATTAAATAACCTTCTGACCCCATGACTTCTACACCGTCATAACCCGCTGTCTGTGCTAACTGAGCACATTTGGCAAAATCATTGATCGTGCGTTCGACGTCTGCTGTGCTTAAAGCTTGCGGTTTTACTGGGTTAATTGGTGCTTGAATAGATGAAGGTGCAACATTATTGGCTTGATACGAGTAGCGACCTGTATGCAAAATCTGCATCGCAATTTTACCGCCAGCATCATGTACCGCCTGCGTAATCACTTTATGTTTTTCTGCTTCTTCTAAAGAATCTAATTTTGAGCCACCAGCAAATGTCACACCATCATCATTGGGAGAAATACCACCGGTTACAATCAGACCTACACCACCTTTCGCACGTTCTGCATAAAAAGCAGCCATGCGTTCATAGCCACCCGGTGCTTCTTCAAGGCCGATATGCATAGAACCCATCAATACACGGTTCTTTAGCGTTGTAAAACCTAAATCTAGTGGTGCCAATAAATTTGGATAATTTGACATTTTTTCTCCTTAGCGTGCTGAAAAGCTGGCTATTTTTATCTTCGCTTGTATACGAGCTTTCTATTTCCATCTACGCATACAAGATTTTTGCAACTTGTTGCACTAATTTATATGCGAGATTTGATTTTTATGCAACATGTTGCATAATAAAAAGTACAAAACTATTTTGACTGAGCCATATATGTCTTTAGCCCATGTTTTACTCACGAGCTTACTTGAAAAACCGAGTACAGGAATTGACCTTGCACGCCGTTTTGACCGCTCTATGGGCTTTTTTTGGAATGCAACACATCAGCAAATCTACCGTGAACTCAGTGGCATGCAGCAAAAAGGCTGGATCAGCACCATTGAAGATGAGCACAGTACAACTCGTAAAAAAACTTACCAAGTTGAACAGCTTGGACGTGTTGAATTAGCCAATTGGATGGTTGAACAAAGCCCTCCGGCTCAATTACGCGAAGAGTTAATGGTCCGTTTACGTGCAGAAGCTCAGCTGGGTACAAATGGTGTATTACCCGAATTAGAGCGCCATCTTGAAATTCACAAAGAAAAACTAAAAGTGTACCAGTCTATTTTTGCAAAAGACTTTGCACATGCGCATGATGAAGATCGTACTTTGTACATTCATAAAATGATTTTACAGCTTGGGATTGATTTGGAAATCGGTTGGATCAAATGGCTTGAAACCATCATTCCACAGTTGCATAAATTTAATCGCTAAAACAAAAAAATAAATAGGAAGCCGCATGCCGCACTATACAATGCCCGATCAGCAACAACTGTATGTTCGTGAATATGGTCAAGGAGAACCCATCCTGGTTTTATCTGGACTCGGCATGCAAAGTTGGCAATGGCACCCTTTTCTATATCAACACCGAAAACACTTTAAATTTATCATTCCAGACTGGCGTGGATTTGGCGGCTCTAAACATTGTCAAATTCCAAATATGGATACCATTTCAAGCCATTGGCGAGATATTGACAGCTTAGTTTCCCAACTTGGTTACGATAAAATCACGGTCATTGCCTACTCCATGGGGGCAACGACCACCATGCACGGTTTAAAATACGGTCAGTTTGCTGAAAAAATTAAACGTTATTTGCACATCGATCAAACGCCTAAAATTAGAGTAGATGAAGATTGGCAATATGGTTTATATGGCAAACGCTACACTGAGTTTTTGAGTATTTTAGAAGACATATCGAAGGTACTTGCAACTAACCTCTCCGTGCCATTTGCACACCAGATGAATAAACATGACCGTCAAGGTCTGGTCGACGCTTGGTTAAGATTCATAGACTTACAAAATAGCAATCCTTATGCTTTATCCGCTTTCCGTTTTGCATACCAACAACCAACTTTACAGAAGCTGATGTTACCCTCACAAAGTGTGGCCTATTTATATTGGTATATTCAAAATTATTTGAACCATACTGAAGATTATCGTGAAGCCATTGCAGCACTCACCGCACCGACGACTTTTTTCACAGGTGCAAAATCGATCCTCTATCCTGCCCAAGGTCAAAAAATTATTGCTGACAGCCTAACCAATGCAGAGCAAATCATTTTTAAGAAATCGGGGCACACGCCATTGCTCAGTGAACCGGTCAAATTTAGCCGTGAAATCACCAAGTTTTTAAAACAATCGATCCAATAAGACTGAATAAAAAAATAGGCTCAATACTTTCAAGAATGAGCCTATGTTTTATGCAGAATGGTGTTACTTAAGCGTTTGCTTCAAAATTGAATTTCAAATTTAACGTTATTATTACTTTTTAAAATAAGCACTAGAAAACCCGACGATCGTATTCAATTGCTTCCAAATCATATACTTGGTAAACACAATCAAATAAAGGACGTGCCAATTCCCCTTCATCATCATTCCGCACAATCAAATAAATTTGGCTAATGGCAGCACTATCCGATAATTTCACATAATTCACATGCCTAAACTGCATAATTTGTACAGATTCAGGAACAATACAAATGCCTTCGCCTGCGGCAACCATGCCTAGTGATTGTTGCAAATCTGCTTGAGTATTAAAGCGTTTCGGCTCCATACCATATTCTAAAAACAACGACTTGATCAGCGTTGCATAACTTTGACCATCCGTTGCTGGATAGATAAAAATCTGCTCATCTTTGAGATTATTCAATGCAATCTGTTGTTGTGAAGATAAAGGATGGCTTGAATGCACCGCAACAATCAGAGGCTCTTCACGCAATAGCACACGTTTAACCGCCTGATCCGACACACGAACTCGGCTAAAACATGCATCAACCCGACCTTCTTTTAATGCCTGAATCTGATCAACTGCACTCAGTTCAATTAAATTTACATTTAAGTGTGGATATTGCTGGCGGAACAAATAAACAATTCGAGGTAATAAACCACAGAGTAAGGAACCGCCATACCCAATATTAATCGTACGTTCTGTAGCACTGGCCCGCTGCGTAATGAGCTTAATTTCTTCTGCATTTGAAAGTAATTTCACGGCTTGCTGATAAAAGAAACGTCCAATGGTGGTGGTTCTCAAAGGACGGCTGCCACGCTCAAAAAGCTGCGCACCCAACTCTTCTTCTAAATTTTGAATTTGACGACTTAAAGGAGGTTGAGCAATAAATAGCTTTTCAGCAGCCTTCGTAAAACTCTGTTCTTCTACAACGGCGACAAAGTAACGTAAATGTCTTAATTCCATGACATTGTCCTTTAATGTCGAATTTCTTTCATAATGGTCTTTTATTTGAATATATCAGGACGACACTCAAATCACATCCTTCAAATTCGGTTATTTAAAAGATGTATACACCACATTTATTGTTTGGTCATGCTAATGTGAAACGATTATAAGGTTAACCCGACTTTAGTCTTGGCAATTTTGCTCAATCTTCTCACATGAAAAACTACAAAACGTGATTGACTTCATGAAACAATTCAAGTTAATTAGCAAAATCGTTGCAAATATGGAATAAGACCAGTGCTGAGTGATCTAGATGATTTTTATTGTTTTGCCCAAGTGGTCGAACATGGTGGTTTTAGTGCAGCCGAACGTGCAACAGATATTCCAAAATCAAAACTGAGTCGTCGGGTCTATAACTTAGAAGAACGTTTAGGTGTCCGCCTGATTCAACGTAGTTCACGACATTTTGCTGTTACAGATATTGGTATGAATATCTACCGCCATGCACAAGTTATGATGAATGCCGCTCAAGCCGCACATGATTTGGTTGATCATCTCAGTACGCAGCCGCGCGGCTTAATTAAAGTCAGCTTACCTGTTTCCATCGCGCAAAATGAAATGACCAAAATATTGCCTGAATTTTTAAAGCAATATCCAGAAATCAAAGTGCAAATGATGGTGACCAATCGGCGCGTAGATATCATTAATGAAGGCTTCGATCTTGCGCTACGTGTACGTTCAAATCTAGACGATGACCCCAATTTAGTCATTCGTAAATTTGAAACGATTGAGCAGCACTTATTTGCTAGTCAGGCGTATCTGAATAAATTTGGTGAACTCAAACAACCTGAAGATTTATCTCAGCATCAAATATTAAGTATGGCGGATGAGCATCTCGATCAACATATTATTGTGACCGATGCACAGCATCATCAGAAAAAAATCAAAGTTAACCCAACCGTGATGGGCTCTGACCTGTCTATGTTAGCTGCACTGGCCTGCCAAGATTGTGGCGTGGTGTTATTACCCGACAGTATTGTGTCCGATCACGTGAAATCAGGTGCTTTGGTTCGTGTACTACCTGAATGGAAAGCTGCACATGGTATTTTCCATGCAGTTTATCCATCTCGTCGTGGCTTACTACCTGCTGTCCGTGTATTCATTGATTACTTAGTTGAAAAACTCAGCCAACATGAACACGCTAAATTTTAAGCAAAAAAAAGCTTACCCATGTGATGGGTAAGCGAAAACTTAAAAACTAAGTAAAATCAGAAACTACAGCAGAATCTGTAGGGCTATTGTATAAATAAAATACATCTTTATTAAATCGTTAATAGCTCTAACTGATTTTTTAAGCTATAGGCAAAGTCTTATAAATTAAGGCTTAGATAAATCCAGTTAGTCTTAAAAACGATAACGCCCATAACCACCACGAACTCCTAGACTAAAGTCAAAAAATATACAAATGTATAATTTTATTTAACTTCAATCATTTAGACACAGCAAATATGGCATTAACATCACTACAGAGCTTAGATCGCGGGATATGCGCCTGTACCCTCTGGCCATGGAGATAACAACTCAAAACCAGTATCGGTTACAACAACCATATGTTCCCACTGTGCCGATAAAGAACGGTCAGCGGTAATTACTGTCCAACCGTCTTTTAACTCTTTAGTACGAGCTTTACCGCTATTAATCATCGGTTCAATGGTAAAGACCATGCCTTTTTTCAGAATGACACCTTGACCCGGTTGACCATAGTGTAAAACACTTGGTTGCTCATGATAAACCTTACCAATCCCGTGACCACAGTATTCACGTACAATGCTGTAGCCTTCACGATGAGCAACTTGTTGAATGGCATAGCCTACATCACCCAATGTTGCTCCCGGTTTAACAGCATGAATCCCTGCAACCATCGCTTCGTAGGTAGTTTCGACTAACTTTTTAGCCGCAGGCGAAACCTCACCCACATAGTACATACGACTGGTATCACCGAAATAACCATCTTTAATGATGGCAACATCAATATTGATAATGTCACCATCTTTCAATACGGTTTCTTTCGAAGGAATACCATGACAAACCACTTCATTCGGTGAAATGCAGGTGGTTTTGGTATAGCCATAGTAGCCAACGTTGGCAGGAATCACTTTAAGTGTGTTGACGATAAAATCATTACAAATATCGTCGAGATATTCAGTGGTCACGCCCGGCTTGACATACTCCCCGATCATCTCTAAAACCTGAGCAGCTAAACGACCTGAAATGCGTAATTTTTCAATATCTTGCTCGGTTTTAATCGTGATTTTGGAAGCTTTCATCTGAATATCCTCAAATTTGAATACACCGAATTATAGACCTTTTAGATTTTTTTTGTTTTATTCAGCCAATATTTCTGCATTTATTCGGCTTATAGCATCCTATTTAGTGCTGAAAATTAGAACAATTGATTTATATCTGATAAATCTTAATAGCTAAACTTATTCCTATAAAAATTTTATATACAATAAATTTCTTATATTTATCATAAATATAAATAAAACATTATTTTATCTGTCAATATATTCATGATTCGTATTATAAAAACTATCTATACGATTTATAAATTTTGCTCCAAAAACGAGCTTAATTGCACTAAAATTGCCTTTTTTCACAGTTCATCTCCCCTTTATGACAAGTCTTCGTACACGGGATATTGTTGCCTTAGGTTTTATGACCTTCGCACTGTTTATTGGTGCAGGTAACATTATTTTCCCACCAATTGTCGCACAGCAAGCGGGTGAACATGTTTGGTTAGCTGCATTTGGTTTCTTGATCACTGCAGTTGGCCTACCTGTCATCACGATTATTGCTTTGTCGCGTGTAGAAGGTTCTATTCAAGTTCTAAGTTCACCTCTGGGTAAAGCAGCCAGCATTATCCTTACTGTCGCGTGTTACTTAGCTGTTGGACCTTTATTTGCAACACCTCGTACAGCTACCGTTTCTTATGAAATTGGTTTCTCTTCTTATTTTGGTAACAGCGCAAACAGTCTGCTGATTTATAGCGTGATTTATTTTGCATTGGTGACGATTGTTTCACTTTACCCAAATAAAATTTTAGATACCGTAGGTTATTTCCTTTCACCACTCAAGATTTTAGGCCTCGTTATACTGGGTATCTCTGCGTTCTTTATCCCTGCCGGTGTGATTCCACCTGCAATTGATAACTACGTAACTGCACCAGTTTCTGAAGGTGTAGTAAATGGTTATTTAACCATGGATACATTAGGCGCTTTAGTTTTTGGTATTGTGATCGTCAAAGCCATTACTTCACGCGGCGTAACGGATAGTAAGCTCGTCACCAAATATGCTGTCATTGCCAGTATTATTTCTGGTATTGGTCTTACCCTGGTTTATATCAGCTTATTCAAACTCGGTATGGGCAGCCATGATATTGCTCCAAATGCAACAAATGGTGCAGTGATCCTGCATGCATATGTACAACATGCTTTTGGTGATATGGGCGCTTATTTCCTATCTGCAATGATCTTTGTTGCATGTATGGTGACCGCGATTGGCTTAACCTGCGCATGTGCTGAATATTTCTCAGAATTGACTAAAATTCCATACAAAGTTTTTGTGTTCATTTTAGTTGGTTTCTCACTGCTGATTTCAAACTTAGGTTTAACCAAACTCATTGCCGTTTCAGTGCCTGTTTTAAGTGCGATTTATCCACCTGCGATTGCAGTTATCCTACTTAGCTTCTGCTCTAAATGGTTTATTTCACCATCAAGAGTTATTGCGCCTGTTACCGCATGTGCGTTTATTTTCGGTATTTTTGATGGTTTAAAAGTGGCTGGTTTCGAAGATGCACTTCCAAGCGTTATTGCCAATCTACCACTTGCTCAACAAAATTTAGCATGGCTGATGCCATCAGTGATTGTGCTGATTATTGCTGCTGTAATTGATAAAGTTAAAAAATAACCTTTTTTGACCTGTCTAAAATCGGAGTTTTACCCGAATGACGATTTTACCTGTGACCAATAATTGTCGAGTTTTACCCAAACTGACATTTATTTGTCCCACTACAGCGCAAAAATCCTAAGTCATTGAACTTTTAAATAAAGTTTTATTTTCATGATGAGAAAAAAATCCAGCCCTTTGGCTACAAAATATAATAATAGTTAAAATACAAATACTTTCTGCAAAATACACCGTACACAAACTCCATGATTAAACCCGATTCAGACTGTAAGCTAGGCGGTTTCGTGTCATAAAGCCGATATACCCGTGTTGGTATATATATTGCTTATTCATACATAGATATTATGCATCGACCATTTTACTCACCAGTCAACACCTTTAGATTCATAATATTTAGTATATGAATAAAATGATTATTCTTATACGATGATCTAACATAGTTTTATGACAAAATAATGACATTTACTATTGAAATACTTCTAGTTTCGAAGTACAACAGTAGTTCAAACCTGACCAAAATCATGGGTTTTGGCTAAACAACAACACGGAGGGGTGGAGATGTTATCAGTACATTTCAAAAAGCAATTCTTCATTAACGCTCTGAAGGCAAATAAGAACATGGTGACCTATACAAGCACCACTATTGCTCTCATGCTGACACTACTTATTCAAGGCTTAATACAAGGAAATTTAAGACCTGAATACTTTGCTTATGCGCTTATTGTCTCGGTGGCCTTTTATTTATGGGCAGTCATTGACCACAAATATCGAAAGCAAAAATCAACAGAATTTTAAGTTAGAAGATGGATGAGGCATCATCCATCTTGAAAAAAGAAAAGATGCCAATCCCTACCTTCTCGATCATTTAATCCTTTTTAAATAACAATAAAAATAATCCTTAAAATAACCAGAAAATCATCAGCCTTTTCTCATAAATTTTCAATTCTGCAGAACTTAAAATTTTGTTTATATAAATTGTTCTACCGAACAATCGTCTGCACTTTAAAAGCTTTTATCTCCTGATTAGCCTCCAATCTAATTGGTACTATTTCTAATTGGTACTATTTATGATTGATACTACTTTGCTTAAAACCAAAATTTAATGATGACTCCAAAGAGCAATCCGAGTGTTGCAATTAACTCACCAATCACCAATCCAAGCATTGCCATACTCATCATCCATTTAGGTAAATGCCATTTACCCAAGACGTGAGGGACTTTAAATTGATTGGTGGTATCAGCTAAAAAGCCATGCAGTATATAGCTTAAAATCGAAAAGCTAAAAAAGAACAGATTGATGATTACAAAGAGTAAATTGAGCGTATGTGGAAGTGCTGAAAAATAGGCCAATACCGCCAAAATGAGTGTCGCTGGGGCGTATAACAAACTGCTCCGATGTGCTATATCGACATAATAATGCGCACGTGCCAGTTCAGACTGTCTTATTTGTGCATATTTCCACACACCCGTGAGCATACCTACCCATAAATAAATCCCACTAAAGACTATCGCAATTTTTACTGCACCCGAAAGTTGAAGCATGTCCATTTTAATTTACATCCATTGTTCAATTACACGCATTATTTTTATCTGTATTTCTTCTGCAATAGTACTTGCTTCAAACCTGTTATGACATGACTTTAGAGTCATACTCTTTTCAGGTTTCTTTTTGGAACTTGTGTAAATTAAAGTCATCGGAACACACCCATGAAGTTTGAATCATGTCATCATCTGAAAAACTCACGATTCACTGCCAAGATGGCTATCCACTGAGTGCGCGCTTTTATCCACACCAGACAGAGCTCAAACAGGCTTTACCTGTGTTGATTTGTCCAGCCACAGGCATTACCAAGCAATTTTATAATAGTTATGCAACATGGTTAAGCCAACAAGGCTATGACGTTTTAGTTTTTGATTTTCGTGGTATTGGTGAGTCGCTACACGGCCCTTTAAAACAATCGACAGCAAGTATTGTGCAATGGGGGCAGCTTGATATCCCTGCGGCAATCGACGCTTTGATCAGTAAAACGCAGGCGCCTAAAGTCATATTACTCGGTCATAGCGCAGGCGGACAACTATTAGGCATCGTGCCAAATTATGACAAAGTTGCCAAAGTGGTTGCTGTTTCTGGCTCTACGGGGCATGTCAAAGATCTTAAAGGTCGTACCAAGCTTTTAGCTCCAGTGATGTTTAATGTGATCTTCCCAATTGCACGCCATACCATTGGCTATGGCCCGACCAATGCAATTGGCATGGGTGAAAATTTGCCAAAAGATGTAGCTCGTGAATGGGCTGAATTTTGTAGCAAACCCGGTTATGTCATCAATGCCTTAGGCAAAACTGTTCAGCATGATTTTCATCAACAAGTGAGCTGCCCGATCACTGCCGTATGGAGCTCTGATGATGAAATCGCTACGGAAGCCAATGTCAAAGACTTGCTGCGTTTATACCCGAATGCTTCGACTCAAATGATTGAGTTAAAACCGAAAGAAACAGGTCATAAAGCTATCGGACATATGTTGATGTTTAAATCGTCACATCAAAACCTATGGCCGATCATTGAACAACAGCTACACGCTTAAGTTTTTGCCACTCAGTCAGTAATCCGGCTGAGTGGTCTTTTTATAGTCTGCACAATAATTTCTACTTTTAGATTCATTCAAACTGCCTGACAGCTTACATATTCTATTTTCTATCTTTAAAATCTACACTGAACGTCCAAGTGTACTTATTTTCATCAGCCGACTATTGCAAAAAATGATATAACTATTTTTTCTCAATTATATTCTATTTTGGCATGAGTGAAGCACGACACAACCTCGACAGAATTGATCGTTTAATATTATCCGCATTAAGAGAAGATGGACGACTCACCATAGCCCAGCTTTCTGAACGTGTTGGTCTCTCCTCTTCGCCGTGTTGGACACGCTTAAAGCGTCTAGAAAATTTAAAAATTATCGACGGCTATACAGCCAACATCAACCCAAAATCGATTGGGATCAATGAATTATTCTTTATTGAAATCACATTAGAACGTCACGACGATGAAATTTTAGATCAATTTAGTGAAACTTTAGCCAATATGCCAGAAGTAGTAGAAGCACATTTAGTCACTGGCGATTATGATTATTTGGTGAAAGTTGCAGTTAAAAATGCTGAACACTATGAGCGTTTTTTACGTAAAAATTTATATTCTATGAAAGGTATACGCCATACCCGCTCTATTTTTGCGCTACGACAATTAAAATCTGCCAGCAGTGCTGACCTCATGATGATTGAGTAATGAGCCAATATAGATCTAATCTATAAGATGACTTTAAAATTTAAGGGCAATAGAGTTCAGCACTCAATTGCCCTATTTATGTGTTCTAATCTATATAGCCATCTTTTTTCATTTTTTTATCTGTCAAATACTCACGTATGACCAATGTTGCAATAATAATTATGGCTTCTAAGATCGCTACTGTGACGGTTAGTTTGGTAAATACTTCGACACTGAGCAACTTAGACCATAATTGAGCCATGGCTAATAAACCCCATAAAACTGAAATAATAAGTGCACTAAAGACACCGTATTTCATTTTTCTCTCTCCAAAACAACTACATAAGCTTCGCGCTTCCAAAAAAGCAGCATACGACGGATATCCTTTTCCATCGTAATCACAGCCCAGCCTTGCTGTGCATTTTGATTTAAAAAATTGGTGAATTTAACAGGATCAACTTTTGAAGAGCCAAGCAGCAAAGATCCCAGCATACCTTCTTGATAGATAACAACTTTATATTCTTTCATCAATATAGTTCTTTATGGTTATAGTGAAATGAACAAATGTTCATGGCAAAGTATAGCGATCGCTTTTTCCTAAAACAACAAAGTTTTAAATGTCAATTTACTCAGCATTTTTTTCAATTTTATGCTTTAATATACACAGTATGAGATGAGCCTTATATGAGTATCACGCGAGTGATACGACTAGCCCCAACCATGGGGCTTTTTATTGTTTTCTACTCAGCTCACATTGTTGTGTTTCATTGTTCAATTCTGACAAAACAAGACTGTGAATTTCACATGTTTTCACAGGGTCTTGCTCATAAGCCGAATTAAACCATGCAGCAGCTTTTTCAAAATCTCGCTGTACGCCTAGCCCACCTAAATAAAAACTTGCTACGCTAATTTTTCCGTTCAAATCATTTGCTTCCGCAGCCTTTAAAAACCACGGATAAGCCTTTTTATAATCAGGCTTTGCGTCAATACCTTGATAATAAATCATACCCAAACGGGACTGATATTGAGCCAAGCCTTGTTCAGCCAACAACATCGTTGGCTTTTCAGCAAGCTGCATATTTTGCTTCGTATAGTAATAATAGTCGGCCAATTGTTCGATATCTTCTTGTTTGCCTTTATTTGCAAATTCAATTAAAAGACTTTCCAATTTTTTCTCATTCCTTGGAATGAGTTCATATTTATTCATGATCAAAAGCATACGCTTTGAATCATCTAAATTTCTTTCAGCACCAATCTCAAACCATTTTGCAGCTTCTACATAATCTACTTTTACTCCTACACCTTTGTAATACATCAATCCCAAATTTTGATTTGCTGAGCGATGCCCTAAGGCAGAAGCACGCTTATACAGCGCTATGGCTTCAGGCAGATTAATCTCCACACCTTCTAGCCCCATATGTTTCAGTACAGCCAAATCATAAAGCGCCTGTTTATCGTTATTTTGCGCTTGAACTATGGTCTTTTGGACATCAATTTCGGCTGAATAGGTTATGGAAAATGGAAGTACTGTTAATACAAATAGCATGCACAATTTGATGTAAGGCAACTGATATTTTAAAGCTTTCATTGTTAATTATTCTTGATCAATAAGATGGTGAAAAATGAAATGCTGAAGCACCCTCTCTAGATGCTTTAGCATTTTTTAAGCAGTATATACAGCTTTAACCGAAGAAGCCTATCGTTATCTGAATGACCACAGCATTGACAATGTCTACAAAAAACGCCCCTGTCAAAGGTATGATCAAAAAGGCTTTATGTGAAGGTCCATAGGTATTGGTCACCGCCTGAATATTGGCAATCGCTGTAGGCGTCGCACCGAGGTTTACGCCGCACTGCCCTGCACAAAGTACCGCTGCATCGTAGCTTTTTCCCATGATTCTAAAAGTTACAAAGTACAGATACAGTGCTAAAACGAGGGTTTGTACCAGTAAAATAATCACCAGTGGGCATGCAAGATCTGCCAATAACCAGAGCTGCAATGACATCAGCGCCATGGATAAAAATAATGCCAAGGATGCGTTACCAAATACATCGATACAGCGGTCAAACATTTCTATTTTAAAGCCAAGTTCAAGGGTGTTTCTTAAAAATACACCACACGCTAAAGCCCAAACGAAGGTAGGTAATTCAAACCACTGTCCACGAGCAAACTCTGTCATGAAATAAGCAAAGCTGATACAGATGGCAAACATCCCCATCGTTTTGACGGCATCATCTGCGGTAATTAAACGAGTTTTTTCAGGATATTCGAAAGGCGCCGTTTCAGATGCAGGCGGTGCTTCATTACGTCCTGTTGTCGGTACAAGTTCTTCTGCCAACTGAAAACGGCGGATGAGGAATTTCGCCACTGGCCCGCCCATCATGCCTCCAATCACCAAGCCGAAGGTTGCACTTGCCATACCGAGTACGACTGCACCTTGTATACCATGATCTTGTTCAAAGACTGTACCCCATGCGCCTGCTGTACCATGACCGCCAGTTAATGTGACTGAGCCTGTAATTAAGCCGATGAGCGGATCTAATCCTAAAATTTTGGCTAAACTGATACCAACGATGTTTTGCAGCATGACAAAAACAATCACGCAACCTAAGAACAATACGAGCGCCTTGCCGCCTTCTTTGAGTTTTCCAAGACTTGCACTCAAGCCAACAGAGGTAAAGAACATCAGCATGAATATTTGCTGAATTTTGGCATCAAAATTTACGGTGATATTAAAATTTTTAAATAATATAAATGTGATAATCGCAGCGACCAAACCGCCTGCTACAGGTTCAGGAATGTTGTATTTTTTCAGGATTGAAATTTTGTGTACGAAGAAATAACCGATAAATAAAACCAATACCGCCACGACAATTGTCAAAAAAGCATCTAGCTCATAATTCATAATTTAATCTTAAGTGCTGAATTTTATTTACCTTTTTACATAATCATTGGAGTTTTTTCAGCTAGAAAAATGTAAATAAGCTATTTACCCCCCTTCTTCTACTACACATTTTTGAAGCCTAATAAGTGAAATAAATAAAAATGCTCAGCGCATGTGATGTGCTGAGCATTGGCTATTTATGACTATAAAGAAAGATTTTTGAGATATTATTTGATGTCGAATACCCAGTTATGCGCTTCTTTATCACTGGTGGTTTCACAGACATAGTAATCTTGATCCCAAGCATCTTGGTTAAAGATTTCTTTTTTGAAGTAGGTCACCTGTTTACCATTTTCGACACAGACAAAGCTGTCACCTTGGTCTTTGACTTGGGTTCCGTTGAGGAAACCACCGATGCAGAGGAAGCGGGATTGTTTGGGCATTTTCACATCATCACTTAAATCACTAATATTTTACCGAAATCTACACCCAATAGTAAATTCTTGATTGAAACTAGTATGAGCTAAATCATCTAGATTTTTAAATAAATTTTCACCCTATCGCTTCTAAAAAAATTTAAAGTCAAATATCACAATCATGGGTTTTTTTACATACTTTATCCCAGTATTCATAATCTTTTGAATTACTTAGTTTTTTATAATAAAGTCTTAAGTTATAAATAGCATCTGGATGGCCATCTATTGCTAATGGCTTTATTATATTAATAGCTGTATTAATATTAGCTTCCACACCATATCCTTTAAAATATAATGTTGCTAATTGGATTTTCGCTAGAGAATAATTTTGATTTGCTGACAAAGTATACCATTTGAAAGCCTCCTTAAAATCCTCATTACCGCCATTCCCTTTAAAATACATTTGGCCAATATTAAACTGCGCATCTGGATTACCTAGCAAAGCAGCCTTCTTATAATATTTCAGCGCATTTTCCAAATCTACATCATAATTATAGCCATAATTATACATCACACCTATTAAATTAAGAGCTGGTGCGAAATTATCATTTTCAATCGTCTTAAAAATTGATGCTGCTTCTGCATAATATCCTTGTTCTAATCGAACTCTTCCTACATTATAAATAGCTGGAATATAATTTTTATTACTAGCTTCAACGTAATATTTTAATGCTAATTCTAAATTTTTATCGACATAAATTCCATTCTCATAAAAATTGCCAATCTCATTTTTAGCATAGCTACTGATATTATTTACATTTTCTAAAATTAATAATTTTTTATATGCTTCTTCATACTTTTTCTTTTCCAGCATATCTTTATATTCATTCAAAGTATTTTTCTCTTGCTGTTCGGATAAAATTAATGGTTCAGATGAGCTTGAGGTACAAGAGTTTAAAAAAATTATAATAACTAAAGGTAAAAAATACATTCTAAAGTTCATAACTAATCCGTGAATTTAATATCATTTATTTCTTAATATTTTCTAAAAGTAATTTAAACCTAGTGACAGAAGTCAACTTACAATATTCTAATTAACTAAATTTAAACACGTATAAAGTTCGGAATATACTTTTAATAATAAAATAAGGGCTGATTACTCAGCCCTCATTTTTAACTCAATTTAATTTATTTTTCAACAAATTAGCTTAATTGAGCCGCAGCAATTTTCTTAGTATCAACATCTTTAGAAGCGTCAGTATAGTCGCTCATTTTGTCGAAGCTTAAGTATTGGTAGATGTCTGCAGACATGCTATCAATTTGAGCTGCGTATTCTTGGTACTCAGCTGGAGTTGGTAATTTACCAAGTACAGCAGCAACAGAAGCAAGCTCAGCAGAAGCTAAGTAAACGTTCGCACCTTGACCTAGACGGTTCGGGAAGTTACGAGTAGAAGTCGATACACAAGTAGTGTTCGGAGCTACACGTGCTTGGTTACCCATACATAATGAACAACCTGGCATTTCTGTACGAGCGCCAGCTTTACCATAGATGTTATAGAAACCTTCTTCCATCAATTGACGTTCGTCCATACGAGTTGGAGGAGCCAACCATAGACGAGTAGATAAAGAACCACCAGGAACTTTGTCTAGAAGTTTACCAGCCGCACGGAAGTGACCAATGTTAGTCATACATGAACCAACAAATACTTCGTCAATTTTTGTACCAGCAACGTCAGAAAGCAATTTAGCGTCATCTGGGTCGTTCGGGCAGCAAAGAACTGGTTCAGTAATTGTAGAAAGGTCAATTTCATACACTTTAGTGTATTCAGCATCTGGATCTGCTTTGATTAGGCTTGGGTTAGCCAACCATTTTTCCATGTTCTCAACACGACGAGCCATAGTACGCGCATCGCCATAACCTTCAGAAATCATCCACTTAAGCATAGTGATGTTTGAACGAAGGTATTCAGCAACTTTCTCTTCAGAAAGTGTGATAGAACAACCAGCAGCTGAACGTTCAGCAGAAGCATCAGAAAGTTCGAACGCTTGCTCAACAGTTAAGTCAGTTTCCATTTCTGTTAAGTCGATTTCTAGAATACGGCCAGAGAAGATGTTTTTCTTACCTTTTTTCTCTACAGTTAAGTCGCCTTCTTGGATCGCAACGTAAGGAATCGCATGTACTAGGTCACGTAGAGTGATACCAGGTTGCATTTTACCTTTGAACTTAACAAGAACAGATTCAGGCATATCTAGTGGCATAACACCAGTCGCTGCAGCGAACGCTACAAGACCAGAACCCGCTGGGAACGAAATACCGATTGGGAAACGAGTATGCGAGTCACCACCAGTACCAACTGTATCTGGAAGAAGCATACGGTTTAACCAAGAGTGGATAATACCATCGCCTGGACGTAGAGAAACACCGCCACGGTTCATGATGAAATCAGGAAGCGTGTGCTGCATTTGAACGTCAACTGGTTTTGGATACGCAGCTGTATGACAGAAAGATTGCATAACTAGGTCAGCAGAGAAGCCTAGGCAAGCAAGATCTTTAAGTTCGTCACGAGTCATTGGACCTGTTGTATCTTGAGAACCAACAGTAGTCATCTTAGGTTCACAGTAAGTACCTGGAAGTACACCTTGACCTTCAGGAAGACCACAAGCGCGACCAACCATTTTTTGAGCTTGAGTGAAGCCTTTACCAGTAGCTGCAGGTTGAACTGGAGTACGGAATAAAGTTGAAGGTGCAAGACCAAGAGCTTCACGAGCTTTAGTTGTTAAACCACGACCAACGATAAGGTTGATACGGCCACCAGCACGTACTTCATCTAAAAGAACTGGAGTTTTAAGTTCAGATTCAGCGATTTGAACGCCGTCTTTGAACGCAGTTACTTTAGCAGCAGCGTGGTCGATTTTAAGCGTGATTTCGTCGCCCATGTTCATGTTTTGAACATCGATTTCTACTGGCAATGCACCAGCATCTTCCATAGTGTTGAAGAAAATCGGAGCGATTTTAGAACCTAAGCAATAACCACCATCTTTTTTGTTCGGAATGTGAGCAATTTCGTCACCAAAGAACCAAAGTACAGAGTTAGTTGCTGACTTACGAGAAGAACCAGTACCAACAACGTCACCTACGTAAGCAACTTGGTTGCCTTTCGCGATAAGCTCTTTGATTTGGCTAAGTGGACCAACTTCGCCAGGAACTTCTGGATTGATACCGTCACGTACGTTTTTAAGCATTGCGTTAGCATGTAACGGAATGTCTGGACGGCTCCACGCGTCTTGTGCAGGTGACAAGTCGTCTGTGTTCGTTTCGCCAGTTACTTTGAAAACTGTAAGTTTGATTTCTTCAGGAACGTCTTTACGGCTAGTGAACCATTCAGCATCTGCCCAAGATTGCATAACTGCTTGTGCATTCGCATTGCCCGCTTTTGCTTTATCAGCAACGTCGTGGAAGGCATCAAATACAAGAAGAGTTTTCTTAAGTGCGTCAGCAGCTAATTCACCAAGCTCTGCATCATCAAGAAGTGCAACTAAAGGAGCAACGTTATAACCACCAAGCATAGTACCTAGTAGGTAAACCGCACGTTCTTTAGTTACTAGTGGAGAAGTCGCTTCACCTTTTGCCAAAGCAGCTAAGAAAGCAGCTTTAACGTATGCAGCTTGGTCAACACCCGCTGGAACACGGTTTTCTAGTAAATCAACTAAAAATGCTTCTTCGCCAGCTGGTGGGTTTTTTAATAATTCAACTAATGCAGCTGTTTGAGCATCGTCAAGTGGCTTCGGTGGGACTCCGAGTGCGGCACGTTCTTCAACGTGTTGGCGGTAAGCTTCTAGCACGGTGTTATTCCTCTTTTTTAAAAAATTATTTACGCATTCCTGCTTTAAATAAAGCTACGCAAATAATATGGACTGCTAAATTTTACTAAAATTCCAGTTAAAAGTTAATGCACTACAAGTGTTTCTTCGTGATGCCCGTTATTTTATAAATAAATGATCCTCATATCGTTTATACATTAAGCAAAATCAATACTTAGAACACGCTTTTCTTGCGCATATTAACTTTTGACTAAAATTAACCATCAAAAAAAAGGCAACTAAATGTTGCCTGTTTTTATCTGTATTGGATATTCCACCTTAGTGGACAGTGGTTGCAGTGATATATTGCTGAAGTTCTGCTCGATCGCCTGTAAATCTGAGGCACCATTCGTCCTGACATGTGGTTTGATGTTGATTACTTGCAAAGCTGATATCGACCAAATAACGCTGAGAAAATTCATCTACTTTTTGGCGTAATGTAACTTTATCTCCAATGCTGAGCACATAGTTCCCACCACCGATAATTGCTACGCCTTGTTCATCTTCTAGGAGTAGATCTGAGTGATGCATATAACCTATAACGTCCATATTCTGCTCCTCTACTGTTTTTTTATTCTCCATTTCATTATTCATTAAAAAGATTTGCTTTTCTATATTTATGATTTAGCAAGTTGTCACAATTTGTATTTCGCTTTGCTTAGGCTATTTTTAAATCTTTAAGCATCTCATGCTCCAAGTAACCCGAAGAGAAATATGCATTCGCGAAATAAGTATGAACTCAATCATATGGCTAAACGACGGATAGTTGCCCCGTTGTAACTACTCGCTGATGAATACAGCCTTTAGGTTTTGCTTTACGCTTTTTCTCGCATAAAAAAACCGCTCCTTAGAACGGTTTGTAATCTGGCATTTCAGTATGCGGTGTTGCGATACATTTTTCAGTAAACTCAGCACGAATTTTTTCACGTGCTTTTTCAACATCAGTATTAATCTCAGCTTGCGGCAAGGCATAAACTTCATCAATGATGTTCAGGATAAATCCTTTGGTGGTTTCATCCTCAATTTTGTTGGCATGCTCAACTGCTTTGTCTTTTTCAATTGCATTTTGACGATCTAACATAATCGTACGTGCAGCATTACCTACACTGCGGCAGTAACCCTGCCACTGCTCTTCAGGGGTTAATGGTTTTTTTTCAGCACAGCCGACCAAAGCCACCATAACGGATAAAGCAAATAACTTTTTCATGAACTTCTCCTTACGAGGGGCAATATAAAAGATCGTAATGGATTTGTCATTTAAATTAGTCATAGCCGAACAAACAAAAAAAGCCCTTTCGGGCCTTTTTTATGCGTTTAAATTAACCACAAGTTGCTTGAATAATCTTTTTATTGATTGGATTTACAGTGACGGTGACGCGCTCTACACGATAATCCATTGTTACTGGCTGCCCAGGTTTTACTAAACGGACAATTTGAGCTTGGCTAATCGCCTTGATCTGATCTTCAGTCAATTTTGCTTGACCAATCAGCGTCTTAGCCTTATCAGCTACACATTCAGTTTGGCTACTACGGAATAATGCCCACTCTTCAACCACTTGTCCGTTTGACAGATGGCAATACCCGACCTGAGCATTTGCTTCATCACGAATTTCAAGTTTACCTTTTTGTTCTACACAATACTGGCTGGCTGGATTTGCCATACCAATTTTTTCTGATGTAGTTTCAGTTTGCTGTGTTGTGCTACAACCCGCCATACATGCTGTCAGTGCAGCTAAAATCCATATATTTTTCATCAAGTCTATTTCTGAATATAAAAATTTAACTTACCAAGTTTGTGCCAAATAAACGAGTTGTTTATTGAAATTTTTAGTTGTCATTCCACTTTCTGTAATTAGGCAGCAATGTGCCTTATGTTCAAAATACAGAACGTCATTTTCTTTGAACTGATGATGATTTTTGCAATATTTAAAACGACTAAACTTGTCGCAGCTTTGATTTTAAAGGTTTTATAAATTTGAAAAATGACCTGCTCAACGCGTATGCTAAAAAAGTACTTTTCTTCAAACACGCCACGTTGCGTAGGAGCAAAATATGTCAAAAAAACTGCCGATTTATTTTTCGGACGAAGCTTGGTCGTCTTTGCAACAGCTCATGGGCGCAGATGGCAAACCCAGTCCCACCATCAATGCCCTGCTTGAAAGGCAATCTCAAGAACTATCTATGGATCCATTTTTGGATTCTTCGCTCAATGTTCAGCCTGTTCAGAAAAATACCCATATTGAACTTCCCGTTGCCTTGGAACGTATTCCTGCTGGCCCAGCTTTCGCCAATAAAGATGTTTTTGAAAAAGTCTTAGACCTAAATGATTATTTGGTAATTAACCCGCTCGCTACATTTATTGCGCATGTCGATAGCGAGTCTTTACTCAATGCCGGCTTTGAAATTAATGATACTTTTTTAGTCGATCGTAGCTTAGAAGCCAAACATGGCGATATCGTGGTTGCACTGATTGATAATCGTGAAATCACCTTAAAGCGATTGATGATCACCGCAAAAATGTCAAAAGAAGAAATTGCCGACATTTTTGGTGACCCCAATAAAGTCTTACCCAAAATTTGGCTAAAAGCAGAAAATCCAGCCTATGCGCATATTATCCCTTCAGATAGCGAATCTATCATTGTTCAGGGTGTTGTGACCTTTAATTTAAAGCAATTTTATAAGCGCTCATCACACACCTAAACACAAGAATTCACAATGAAAGCTGCAAATAAAATATTTGCGTTAGTTGACCTTAACAACTGCTACGTCAGTTGTGAGCGTGTCTTTAACCCAAAGCTGAATAATGTCCCTGTCGTCGTGCTGTCCAATAACGATGGCTGTGTTGTATCTCGAAGTCAGGAAGCCAAAGACCTCGGGATTAAAATGGCTGTGCCGGTCTATCAAATTCAGGATTTAATCCAACAGCATCATGTTCAGGTGTTGTCGAGTAACTATGCTCTCTACACCGAAATGTCTAATCGATTTATGAATATTTTAGGCCTGTATGTCGGCCCCGAAGACCGTGAAGTTTACTCGATCGATGAGTGTTTTTTAGATTTCACTGCCTATCAAGAACTGTTTGATTTGAGCCTATATGCCAAAGAAATACGAGATACGATCCTAAAATGGCTAGGTTTAACCTGCTGTGTCGGGATTGGTCGCTCTAAAACGGAAGCCAAAATGGCCAACCATTTTGCCAAAAAAAATGCTTATTTGAACGGTGTGTGCAATTTAGTTGAAATGGACCCTTGTTCCTCAGAACAACTCCTTGCGCAGACACCAGTCAATGAAGTTTGGGGCGTCGGTCGGAATCATACAAAAGCCCTGAATCAGCTTGGCATTCATTATGTTTTAGATCTGATCAATGCACAGCCTAAAGATATTCGAAAAAAATTTAGTGTGGTGATGGAAAAAACCGTCTTGGAACTGCAAGGTCTATCTTGTCTGTCTATTGAAGAAGAAGCACCGAGCAAACAGCAAATTATCAGTAGTCGTTCCTATGGTCAGCCAGTCTACGAACTGGAAGATATTAAAGCCTCTATTCGTGTATATATCGCGCGAGCCGTCACACGTTTAAGAGCAAATCATTCTCTATGTCGTATGGTGGGAGTGTTTATTCAAACGAGTCGCTTTAATTCTACTGAAAAATACGCACCTTATCTGGCCATTACACTGAATGAGCATACCGATGACTTAATTAGTATCACCCAAGCAGCAACGCGTGCCGCCGAAAAAATCTTTAAAGCGGGATTTAAATATAAAAAAGCCGGTGTGGTGTTATTAGAAATCATTCCAAAACAAAACTTTACCCCAGATTTGTTTTGCGATATGGCGTTAAGACAAAGCCGTTTGAAACTGTCCGACACCATCGACGATATTCAAAAAAAATATGGGCATCATTTTGTCTCGATCGGCTTAGCGCAGGACGATGCTGCAACATGGCGGATGAAAAAAAATCTGTGTTCCCCCGCTTACCTGAGTAATTGGAACGAACTGCTCCGTGTGAAATAAAACGTTTGATTGAAACGCTATGTTGTAGCGCCGCTTAGTCCTTCTATTGTTTTAACCGAAATGATCATTTGCAATTGCTGAATATTTATTTAGTATTTAAATGAATATTCATTTTTATATTCTCCTATTTTAAATTATGTCTGATGTTCAATTAACGCTGAGCGAATACCTATCTGCGGTCAAAGAAGTCATTCAATTGGCTTTTAATGATGCCGTGTGGGTCAAAGCCGAGATTCGAAATTTAAACATCAAAGGTGGACATTACTATTTAGAATTGGCTGAAAAAGAACAAGAAAGTGATAGAGTCATTGCCAGTTGTAAGGCCACAATTTGGAAATTTACTGCAAATAAAGTTGTCGGAAAATTTGAACGTGAAAGCGGCATTGAGCTCAGTCGTGACTTAAATGTCTTGGTTAAAGTGCGTGCCAAATTTGACCCGCAGTACGGCTTTTCAGTCAATATCGAAGAAATTGATTCGAGTTTTACTTTGGGTGATCTGGCTCGACGCTATCAACAAATTTTAGAAAAACTCACCAGCGAAGGTCTGATTCATAAAAATCGAAACTTGCCTGCGCCATTTGATATTCAGCATGTCTTGGTTATTGCGCCTGAAAATGCGGCTGGCTTAGGTGACTTTAAAAAAGATGCAGATGCGCTACAACATGCTGGCGTGTGTGAATTTGTCTATCATGCTGCAACCTTTCAAGGAAATACCGCAGCACAAAGTATCCGAGATGCTTTAGCACTGGGTTTAAGACAATGGGCCAATGACTTTCAAACTGCGCCAGATTTGATCGTGATTATTCGTGGTGGTGGTGCCGTTAACGATCTTGCTTATCTGAATGATTATGATTTGGCTGCACTTCTATCTAAGCGTAGCGTGCCAATTTGGGTCGGTATCGGCCATGAAAAAGACCGTACGATCTTAGATGAAATTGCACATCGTTCTTTCGACACCCCGAGTAAAGTGATTGGGGGTATTCGTAATCATATTGTTGAGCGAACTCAGGAAGTTTTAGAGGCATTACAAAGCATTCAACTGCGCTCTCAACATCAAATTGCCCTGTATCAAAGTCAAAATGATCAGTTACTACAGGTCATAAAGACCTTGTCTCAAAGTCAAATCAATGACTCAACTCGGCTCTTACAGCAATACCAAGATAACACTGCTTATTTTGCTCAGTTACAACTTAAAACAGCTGCACAGAATATTGAAATACTCATGCGTGAGACTTTACTGCAAAACCCTGCTCATGTGCTTTCCAAAGGTTATGCCATCGTCCGGCAGCAAGGTCACGCCATTCGCGCAACGAAAAATCTTCAGCCTTCAACGCATTCACCGATTGAAATTGAAATGCAAGACGGCATCATCACGGCTGACATTCAACATATACAGGTAAAAAATCATGACGACTGATACTCTAAGTTTTAAAGAAGGCTATGAAGTTTTAAAACGTAATGCTGAATTACTCGAATCTCAGCAAGAACCCGATATTGATAATCTTATGAAAATCGTTGAAGAGTCGATGCAAGCCTATAAAGCCTGCAAGACTCGTGTTGAAGCGGTACAACAGGCACTGAATGATACGTTTAAAGATTGATATCTCAGCTCATCATTTGTATAAAAAACGCAGCCTAAGCTGCGTTTTTTATACTCAAATTTTGACTTCTCTTAGAAGCGCCAGTTATAGAACAAGTCGATTGCACGCTCTAAAGACTGACTCGCTTCCAAGTACAAACGTTGATTCATTTGATAACGTAAGGTCAATTTATTCACAGGTGTAAATACTCCGACGCCATAACGAATGAATAAGTCAGGTGTGATATAACCCGTCACAGAAACCTGAGTATCATCCCCTGTTCCTTGAGCATCCAATGCCAAACCACTCAAACCAAATGTACGACCAATTTGATTGGTCAATGCACGTGTACCACCCAAGCCCATACTAATACCGGCTGCAGCAATCGTGTTGTTCACATCAGAACGGAAACCTTCCGCCTGACTTAAACCTGAACTTCCTTCATTGATACGACCTGTAATTAAGGCATTTAAGGCTTCTTGTTCAGATAGACCTGCATCGTTATACACCTGAATTGCAGGGCTTGATGCTGTACCTGTCACACGAACACCAACAGTACTGCCTTGCACGGCTTTATTGGCATCAATATCTAAAGTAGGGTTCGCCAATGGTCCATTAAAACGGGCAATCGCACGGTTCAAGTCCAGACTTTGACCATAAGCTTCGATTTTCACACGCTGAGAAACACCAATTGCACCATTGGCACGCATTGCTGTTTCTAAACCACGTTGTGTCAAATTCAAACGACCAATCAACGGAATTCGGCTATCAAAACCTTGAAAAATCACTTGATTACCAATATTTACCTGTACGTCAGCGCGAATATCCCAAGGACGTGCTGATTTTAAGATTTCAAGTTGATTATCACCTTCATGTACCACACGTACATCTGAAGATACCCCAACCACTGTTGCAGACGATTCTGGCATCGAAATCAATGCGCGCGGCACATCAATTTTACCTTTTAAGGTTAATTTCTTACTGAAAGGCAGCACATCTAAAGATAAATCAGGCGTTACAACAGCGGTGATCAATGGCGCTTGACGGACTAACATTTCATTACCCGTTAAATTCAACTGGATACGTGGATCATTTTTCCAGTCAATATTTCCGGTTAATTTGCCTACACCACGCCCACTGTTAAATGCACCATCAATCGTCGCGTAGTTTTGACGCACAGCAGAATACAACTGAATATTGGTCAAGTTTACAGGCAATGAAATCATGCTAATCGAGCCATTTTTCACTCGAATCTCACCATCCATTAAAGGCTGAGACAATGTTCCGCTAATTTTTGCCGCATAAGACAATGTACCGCCCATTGAACGGACATCTTGTATAAATGGTTTTAAGATTTTTAATTGAACTTGGTTAAAGGCCACTTCACCGCGGATCGGTTTGTTGGCTTTATACGGATCAATAATAATATTGGCATAACCTGTACCAATATCAGGAGCTTTGGTATCGAGTCGAATTTGTAGCCCTTCAGCGACACTTTTCGCAATCAAACCTACTTCATCATATTTTAAAGTGGATGCTAAATACTGTGGGTCTTCTGCTGCTAAACCGAGTAAACCGTCACGAGTCACTAATCGTGCATCAATTTTAGGTTTTGCACCTTTCGCCCAAGACGCTTTTGCATAACCGTTCACTTTACCCGTAATCGCCAGGCCTTCAGGCATAAAGGCAGCAAAGTCGTTTAGGTCTAAGTTTTTTGTCACAAAAGATACATTGCCGCGGTTTTTATTCACACGGATCGGCTGATCAAAACATAATTCGCTTTGCTGACTCATCCAACAATGCGCGCCAACAAATAAGTCAGACTGTGCAGTGTTGTAAATAATCGATGCATTTTGACGCTGCACAAGACGTGTACGCAAGGAGTCAAAATCGCCTTTTTGAATCTGACCGAGCCAATTATTTTGTGCGTTGAAACCACCGGCTAACTGCACATAAAATTTTGATAATTTATTTTCAGCACTGACTTTTAATAAATGCGCATTACGTGTACCGGCCAGTGAAATTTGACCTTTCACAATCTCACGGTTGTTACTGCGTAAATTATCCATCGTTGCCGTTAATAAACTTGGTGAAGTCGCAGAAGTTGGCAACTCGCCTTGCACCCGTATTTTTTTCACACTGAATAAATTATTAAATGCAAAATCATCTATTGCGATATTGGCAGATGCTTGCAGTCGTGGCTGTGCTTGAACATTTAAGTAGCCATAAGCACGTCCACGTAGGCCTGCATAAACTTCATATAACGCTGGTGCATTAATTTTCAATTGTAAATTTTGTGCATTACCAGTGGCTTGAATTTGGTTATTGGCATAAGCCAACAGTAAATTATTCGCTTCAAACTGTTTTGGCATAAAGCCAGATTGATTTGAATTAATCACCATCGCCAAGTTACCTTGACCACGGACAGGTTTGTTATTGATCATACCTGCCAAATTCAGACGTTCAATTTGAATACGTTTTAGCGCATCTGACCACACACCACTGGTTTTTAAATTTCCAGATAATTCACCCCGTACATTTGAGGCAAAATAATGCGGCTTAAAATGCACCAGTGATGCATTGATATCCCAACCAATGGCTTTTTGTAGTAAAACTTGTCCATTGGCAGAAATTTTACCTGCCACGCCATCATGACGCAGCTCGGCTATTTTAATTAATTCAGGTGTGCCAGATACTTTGAAAATCAAACTGCCTTTACTTGCGGCAACTTGGCTTGCATTGAGGCCACCATCATAATTCACAGCAAAAGCTTTAAAGCCTCCCCCTTGTTTCTCATCATGGAAAGTCAGCGCAGCAGTAGATTGACCTGTTAAGTGAACCGTTTCATTTTGCTGTGCTAGTCGGCCTAATAAATCAATATTATTCAGCTGAATAATCTGTTGATTTGGTTTTGCATAACCATTGGCTTTTAATGACCCTGTAATTTGATCGACAGGCGCAGCAGCCACGATGGTTTGTGGATTGAACTGCTGTGCTTGTACATTGGCTTGCCATTTCAGCATACGTTTTTGATCAGGCAATTCTACAACTGCGTTACCTTTGAGCTGACCTTTGTCGGCCACATAACTAAAGGCAGGGACATTGAGATTGTTATTTTTCAAATTCAGTTTGGCTTGATATTGTCCAGCAGGCAGAGCACCTTTTTCATGTCGTGACACGGTGGTCGCCACATTAATGTTCTGCTGACCTTCTGTAAGCGCCAATTGCACATTGCCCGAATCACTACTCAACCATCCAACATATGGCACTGCACGGTCTATATTTTTCCAAGACACATCCATCAGCATCGGCTGAGCTTTATTATTTTTGGCAGGCGCTTGATCGAGTTTTAAATTCCAAGTTTCATATTGATCAAAATCTACCAAAGCCGTCAGGTGCATGCCTTTTTCAAGGGTGCCTTTGGACGCAATATTACTGTTTAAACTCACAGGTAGAAAATCTTGAACCACCTGCGGAATCAACTTATGTTTTGGATTAATTTTATCTAAACGACCGCTTACATCCCAAGTAACCTGATCTTTCCAACTCACCACGCCGCCCAAATTGACAGCGCCGCCCATCACTTGACCATTTAGGTTAGTAATATCAAGTTGGTTGACCAAGTCCGTACTCATGAGCGCAGTATATTTACCTTCAGGAATATTGGCCCCGCTCAGGTCCGTGTCTAAATCTAAATTGAGACGCTGAATATCCCCATTGAATTTTGCCAGACCATTTTTAGCAAAGAGCTTTTGCTCAGTCAGTAAAGGTAAATGATAGTTTTTAAATTTGAGTGCACCAAACATCGGAACATGTGGACGCATCGGATGGACCACAGCCCAACCAGTTAAAAGATCTGGGGTATGTGTTGCCACACCGGCTTGAATTGTATCCAACGATCCTTTAGCCACCACTTGAATATCATGAATATTCAAGCTTTCACGTAGTGAAGGTAAATTGACAATCCCCACAGCATTTAGCGGATACTTGTCTTCAAACTTCATATTCCCAGACGCTTGGCGCACAGACAAATACCCCATATCCATACGGGTATCTTCGAATTTTAATTCCGTCCCTGACCAAAGCGCTTCATTTAATTCAATGTCATAAAAATCCACACCTGAACTATGCGTTTTAATCAGCATATGATCTAAATCTGCATGATCGACACGAAGTACGAACGGCAGACGGATTTCACTAAATGCAAAAGGTTTATCGCTAGGTGGGGTCTTGGTAATAATTTGCAGATTTTTAACATCTGCTTTATTTAAATGAATTTCTTTATTAATAATGGCGCGCCAACCGAGTGTAATATCGGCACGGTCAATTTTTACATCGACAGGTTTTAGCGTAACGAGGACATTTCGTAAAATAATGCCCCGCCAAAGGTTACCACCTTCATATTCATAGTGAATGATTTGCTGACGTTCCAGAACACGGTCAAGTAAAAACTTACTGCCTTTGTCTGTAGAGAACATGACCGCCAATGCAGCCACCAAAAAGATAAGCACGAACACGAAGGTCAAAATGACACTTCGAAGAATACGACGCTTCTTCGGCAGTTGCTCTACCGGCGTTTCGTTTTCTGGTTCTTGCTGTTCTTGTTCAGTCATAAAAAACACATCACCTAAAAATTATAATTGTGAACCAATAAAGAAATGTAAACGAATTGGTTTGCTGTCGTCAGAAAGTCCGGTAGCGACATCTAAACGAATTGGGCCAATTGGAGAAGCCCAACGTATCCCCACACCGGCGCTATATGCAGTCGGTGTATTGAAGTCTTTATCGTACGCATTACCAAAGTCACTAAAGACCGCAGCACGCCAGCCTTCTTTAAATTGGTAGTTATATTCTAATGAACCCGTTGCCAAGACTTGACCACCAATTTTATAGCCATTTTCTTCGGCCGCTAAACTCTTATAGTCAAAGCCGCGAATGGTTTGGTCACCACCGGTAAAGTAGCGTAAGTTATAAGGAACTTTATCAAAGTTCTCTGTCAGAATATAACCTAAATCACTGCGCCCCACGAACTGGTGATTATCATTTTCACCCAATGAATAAATAAAGCGCCAGCCCGCATTCAAGATCGCCATGTCAGCATCTGAAAGTAAGCTTTCACTTCCGACTTCAACTTTATAGGTTTGCTTAATCCCTTTACTCGGATTCACACGTTTATCAGAGTCGGTTCGAGAAATTTCATAGCCAAACATCAAAGACTGCTGTTCATTGTTGGTATTTACCAAGAACGCATCTGGAATGTCATCACTAGGACTTAGGCCGTCATCGGTAATACGGTCCAAACGGTAACGTAAACCAAAGGTATGCTGCCAACTGCCACGTGGGTTTTTAATAATCCGGTCAACCCCAGCTACAGCAGATTCAATCGAAAGATTGACGCCTTGACCGACATCGTCACGTTCTTCACGCTCATAACCACCGACCAAGCTGACATAGTCATTTAATGGATGGTTATATGGAATGTTATAGCGACCATCAATCGATTGACGGATTTTGGATACTTCCATGTTGGCGTCAAAAGAATGACCACGTTTGTTTACAATGGCACGACGATACTGGCCACGAACACGTGTACCAGTGTCGGTACCAAAACCAGCACCAATTTCTGCACTATTCAACTTGTCTGCATTCAGCGTCACGATCACAGGGACTTTTTTATCTTCACGTGCTTGCGCTTTTAAACGTTCTTGTTCTGCTTGTTTGGCATCTTGCGTATCTTGCAAACTGCGTAATTTAGATGATTGCTCTGCATCATTCACCCCCGCAAATTGGTCTTCATCAACCACTTTTTGCGTGACTTCCTTATTCGACATCACTTCCGTTTTGTCTTTCACTACTTGTGAACTTTCAGACAACTGATTTTGATCGACCAAGGTCTGAATATCTGGTGGCAGTTCAAGCGGCTTTTCAATTGGGTCTGGTCGAATCGCATCAACTAAGGTGTAGTTAAAATAGCGAGAGTTGGTCAGGTTGTTAGCCAAACCATTCACACGCCAGAAAGTATAGTCAGCACCGTCTTTCCACGTCACTAAGCTTTCTAAAATATCGCGATCCAATGGAAACTCTGCATTCGGATCACTCATTCGAAATTCGACTTCGCCAAGCTTATAACGCTCACCCGTTTCAAATCGCAAATTGATATCGGCTGTATTTTGTGGTTGAGCCACTCTTACATCGTGCAAACGCCAGTACGAGTCGAAATAACCGTTATTAGTTGCTGCATCATTAATTCGGCCTTTCGTCGTTTCGTATTCACCATGATTAAGAATGTCACCTTCTTCCTGATCTGGTAAAACACCAATCACCTGAAACTGAGCTTGATTTGCTCCAGCCCCTGAAAATTCAATATTTTGCTTTTGAATTTGCACAGGCGTATTTGGTGTAACCAATACACGAACTTTACTATCAGACACTTTTTCAAATTTGAATTCAGACTGATAGAAGCCCACAGCTTGTGCAGCTTGATTGGACAAGCTGCGTAATTGAGGCAAAGCCGATGGAAAATCGCTAAAAGACTCTTGAGTAAAACTTGAAAGCTTGCCTTTAATATTGGCTTTGAGATCTTCCAGCGCCGCACCGTAAGCCTTACTCGAAGTCTGACTGGTATTATGTGCTGAGGTAATTTCAACATCCGCACTAATTCGTGGCACTTTTGCCGTATTCATCTGACGTGGCGGACGCACTTTATATAATAAGCGCTTGAAAATACCCGACTCTGCATCATCTTCCACAGTTGGATTATTCAGCTCTTGCAGAGTACTGGCATTTTCATTTTGTGTTGCACTAATTTCATTATCAGAGCGAATTTCACTCATGAGCTGATCAATATTGACTGGCGCTTGGTTAATTTCCATTAACTCTTTTTGGGTAATGTCCGCAACAGCAACTTCTGTTTGTTGTGTCGCACGGTACTCCTGCGCCTGACGTTTGGCTTCTTCAGCAACTTGGAAGATTTCATTCGCCATGTTTTGATCAACAGGTGTCACGGGTAAGTTTTCTAAATCTTCAAACTCAATGGGTTTAAATTCTTGTAGTTGTGTTCCTGCTTGCTGCTGTTCTTGCAGCATTTTCATGCTATCAACAGATTCTTCCGGCTCATTTATATTTTCAATTTTTTCAATTGCTTCAGGCGTCGACAGCCCTTGCTTTACAGCCTCATCCTTGATTTCAGTAACAATCTCTGCTTTTGTATCTGCAGAGGTTGGAACAGTTTCCGCGGGAGTTTGGGCGAAACTATGCTGAGCACACAAGGTCAAAAAGATGCTCATATATAGACTTTTATTGCTATGATGCTGTCGTATGCAGTGAGCCATACTGTGATGAAGCATTGTTTTTTTAAACTTGATTTTTGCAGGCATAGCAAACTCTAACAAATTTCATTATGTAATGGACTTAGTCAATCAGATGTAGAGCTAAAGATCTTATATCTATTGGTTTTTCGCCATCCCCAAACTCAAAAACATATTACATGATTTTTTTAGAGATTTTACCAATCACTCACATTTCTTAATAAAACTTAATGTAGTAAGACGCTTATGAATAACAACGAACATCTGCTAGGTACACGCCGTTTCCTGCCTATGTTTTTGACCCAATTTTTTGGGGCGCTCAATGACAATGTCTATAAACAGGCTTTACTACTCGTTATCACTTATGGACTAATTCAACAGCAAGCATTTCAAGTAAGTACGCTTACAAATCTAGCTCAATTACTTTTTATTTTACCCTACTTTATATTTTCAGCGACAGCGGGACAGATCGCAGATCGGTTTGAACGTTCACAACTTATCCGTGGTATCAAAATTTTAGAAATTATCATCATGATGATTGGGAGTTTGGGCTTCATTACGGGACATATTTGGTTATTGTTATTGGCACTCTTTATGATGGGAATCCATTCCACCTTCTTTGGTCCAATCAAATATGCCATTTTGCCTGAAATTTTAAAGCCAAATGAACTCATGTCTGGAAATGCCTTATTCCAATCTGGTACATCCATGGCAATTTTGATCGGTATGATTTTAGGTGGAACTGTCATTGCATCTTCAAATGGCAATCTCACTTGGATCAGCCTGACAGTCTTAAGCATTGCTATTTTGGGTTATATCTCAAGTCGTTTTATCCTTAAGCAAAATGTGACTGCCCCAGATTTAAAGATCGACTGGAATTTTTTTCGAACAAGTTATCAAACCATCAAATACGCTAAAAGCTTGCCTTTAGTCTTCACAATTTTACTCGGTAATTCATGGTATTGGTTTTATGGTGCAACCTACCTCACCCAAATTCCACAAATGACTCAGCAAAATCTACATGCCTCTGAAAATGTCGTTAGCTTGCTATTGACCTTTTTCTCTGTCGGTGTGGGCGTAGGTTCATTGCTTTGTCGTAAATTGGGCGGCACTCAAGTCAATATTAAGATGGTTCCCATCGGTGCTGTCGGTTTAACGGTATTTGCACTGTATTTAGCGTTTAGTTTGACCCTCGTCCCGACTCAAACTGGCCCACTTATTACCCTTTCAGAAGTATTTCACCAAGGGTGGAGCTATTACCATGTAATGATCGCAGTGACTTTATTAGGTATTAGTGGTGGTTTTTACATTGTTCCACTATATGCCATGATGCAAGCCTATTCGCCTCGCTCACATCGTGCCCGTGTAGTTGCAGCAAACAACATTTTAAATGCGGTATTTATGGTATCTTCTGCTTTATTCTGTATTATTATTTTGAGCATATTACAGATTGATATTAAAATACTTTTCTGCACGACTGCTGTACTTAGCGCCATTTTTTGTATTTGGCTGTTAAAACGAATCAAACCTTTGCTTAAAACTACGTAAGTCTCTTTGGAGGATTAATCCATGCGTCAATTTACAGGTATCGACAAACTTATTCATTCTTTTGATCAAGCCTTACGTAGTTTAGTTCCCGGAGCAACAGCTGCACATCGTGAAAATCCGTCTGTTGCTGAAAAAACCCAACTTGCAGTCAGCGAAGCACGCCATGTGGCAGGTCTAATGCGGGTCAACCATAGTGGTGAAGTTTGTGCCCAAGCGCTTTATCATGGCCAAGCCCTCACCGCAAAACTGCCTAATGTACGCCGCGAAATGGAACAAGCAGCGATTGAAGAACAAGACCATCTAGCATGGTGTGAAGACCGCTTAAAAGAATTAGACAGCCATACTAGCCTGCTCAACCCTGTTTGGTACGGCCTTTCTTTTGGAATGGGCGCATTGGCGGGTATTGCCGGTGATAAATACAGCCTAGGTTTTGTCGCTGAAACTGAGCGTCAGGTGAGTCTGCATTTAGAAGACCACATCCGCCAACTTCCTGAACAAGACGAACGTTCACGTAAAATCTTAGTGCAAATGAATGAAGATGAGCTTCATCACCGTGATACAGCACTCAATGCAGGTGGCGTAGACCTTCCTGTTCCAGTTCGTATTGCCATGACTGGTATTTCAAAGCTGATGACCAAAACCAGTTATTACATTTAATGCTTTTCTAACGATTGTCGCTAAGTTTTATAAATAGTGAACAAAAAGCCTGCAATGATGCAGGCTTTTTCATAAGTAATGTTTTGACTCTAATACAATAATTCCTTCGCCATCAAAACAGTTTATAGGCTGCCATCGACTTGGTGTAAACCAATCAAAATTCAAACTATAAAGTTGCTCAGTGGACGGATAACCTGATCCACCTAATTCAAGCAGCCATCCTGCCGGACAAATTTCCTTTTGGTTATTAATCACAACAGTATGATCATGTGCCAATTCCAGCAATAAATGACGATGAAGCTCAAAAGCAATCACATCAAATCCAGCTATTTGAATAAGCTCTGGAAAACGAGCCGAAGTCAGACCTTGACGAATATCAGTCATCTGTTCCAGAGTATAGTCGGTTTCAAATGATCGGTTAATCCACGTGCCTTCAGGCAGTACAACCTCTCCAAATTTTAAGGGTTCCTGCAACTGTATATAAATTTTCTTTTGATACTGCCACTCTACATAGTCAGAACGAAGACCTGAAATCACGAACAATCCAAGCGTTACTGCAACAAATAAAGGAAAAAACAATACGCCAGATAAGCCAATTTTAAGTGCCGCATTTACTTTATATGGTCGATTTTTTTGCTTTTTATACCAATTATTCCAACTCAACCAAATCGCAATGACGATAAATAGCACCAAAATCGCAAAGCAAATAATAAGGAAACCTCCCGCACCTGCACCATAACCTAAGCCCATATTGCTCTCACTAAATATCCCTTTAAATCTTTTAATTATGTTTTGACGACTTTATCAGATCAACCAACGTTCACCTTATCAATGTTGATGATGCTTACGCCACCACTTCAACACCGTATAGAGCACACGGAAGAATACGATACATAAAATAACGGCAATAACGATGTAAATATCTTGATGATAAGGCAGCATTTTCGCCCAAAATAGATGTAAATAATGACTGATTTGGAAGCCAATCGTTGCGACCAACATCGCCCAAATAAAACAGGCAACTAGATTAATCAGCACATATTTCCAAACAGGATAAGCACGCACACCGACTGCAATAGGTAAAATAGTTCTAAAACCCCAAGCAAAGCGCATAAATAAAATGGTCAAAATAGGATAACGTTCAATAAACTGGCTCGCACGATCAAATTTTTGTGCAAATTCCGCATTTGATTGGATAAGTTTTTGCCCATAGCGAGCGCCCATTTGATAATAAAACTGATCACCAATAAAACTGCCTAGTATCGCCACCGCAATCAACATTGGAAAATGAAGTATGTGTTGATGTACAGCATAGGCGCCAATCATCAGCACTGTTTCTCCTTCAAACTATGTGCCAATAAAAATCGCAATATAGCCATAGTGCTGAATCAGATCCGTCCAGTTCATATCATTATTTTGAAGCTAAAAAGATAATGTAATCCTGCGACAGCCTATACGCTAGCGCATACCATGAAAGGATTTGAATATTTTTGTTATTGTTTATCTAGCATAGTTAGGTCAGTTTGAAATATCACTCATGTGCATTGAAAACATTTCGTTTCATTCGCTCAATCCACTAAAACTTTTTGGCAACTCACCATAGGAAATTGATGTGCTGGATGTTCAAACATCTCATTTTTCCAAATGTCGAACATTGGTATTTTAACATCGAGTGCTAAAGGCAGTTTTTTCGGATTAAATTGCATGTGCGCTAAGCTTTCGCCCCACGCGATCAGATCCAGATCCAAAGCGATATTATGAGACGGACGAACACGACCTGAGTCTGCTTCCATTTTTTTCAGTAAGGTGCTGATTTCATCTACAGATAAACTGCTTTTCACCAAACAAGCTGCATTCCAATAATCCGCCCCAATGCCATCACGACAAGGAATCACATAAATTTTGGAAAATTCAACATGACCCAAAGCCTGAATTTGACGTAAAGCCTGTTGAAAATGCGGTTTGGGATTGAAATTACTCGCCAGAGCTAGGGCGAAAATCGTTTCGGTGGCGTTCAAGACGAATTCCTACAGAATTGGCTTGCGCGATAATGGCAGGCTTCCGGATGCTAATCATAATAGATTCAATGCTGTCATAGGTAGCAAAAAGTGCATCAATCACCAGTTTTGCTGCATGTTCGATCAATTTAGGTTGAGCAGTTTGAATGACTTTGGCTGATATTTCGCAAATTTCAGCATAATTCAAGGTATCTTCAAGCTCATCTGACTGAGCCGCCTGCGCTAAACTGGTTTGAATATTGAGGTCGAGCATCAAAGGCTGAATAATCTGACGCTCCCAATTGAAACAGCCGATGACAGTCTCAACTTTCAAACCTTCAATGATAATTGCGTCCATTCTTAAACTCAAAATAAAATCTTAAACATCGATAAAATCCTCCTGTTTAAGCAAGAGGATTTTATTTATATCTTGCGGCTAAATTATTGCTTCAACAATAAATTAGGGTCCATAGTCTGCACCATTTGAATACGCTGGTCTGCATAAATATCGGTATATGGCGCAAGGATGCGCATAAAGCGATCGAAGTACAACATTTGTTTGAATAATAAAGCGAAGTCACGTGGGAAGCGAATACCATGACGCTCTCCGACTTGTACCATATCCATCATGATGTCATTCAAATCGGCAGGATTCGAGGTTAATAATTCCTGTGGATCAGCTAAAAGCACACCGCTAAATAAGCGCTCTAAGTCGGCAGCTAAGACTTGTGTATCAATTTTGACAGCCGTCATGCCCATTTTCAGCATATTTTCAGCCATCAAGTTGTAGTCAGTTTTTTGTAGGGCATCCATAAACGCAATACATGCTGTCCACACTTCAGGTTTCAACTGGCCCACGATACCAAAATCGATGAAGCCAACTCGACCATCTTCTAGCAGCATCAGGTTGCCTGCATGTAAGTCTGCATGGAAACTATTACATAACATCAAGCTGCCAAACCATGTATTCATCGCTGTCACCAAAACTTGCGATGGATCTTTAGCGACTTTTTTAACCACATCAAAATCAGTCAATGGTACGCCGTATAAACGCTCCATCGTTAAGACACGACGTGTTGAATATTGGTGATAAACTTTTGGTGCAGTCGCGGCTTTGTTTTGAGTTACATTCAGATAGTTCACAAAGTCATCAAGATTTTGAGCTTCTTCAATAAAGTCCACCTCACGTACCATGCGAACTTTAATTTCTTCAACGATATCTGCAAGTGAAGCAAATTTAACTTTAGGTACAGCTTTTTCAACCAGTTTGGTTGCCCAATGTAAAACGTTTAAATCTGTATAGAGAATCGTCTCGACACCCGGTTTTTGCACCTTAATAACAACATTTTCACCACTGACCAATTTAGCAGCGTGTACCTGTGCTATCGATGCAGAAGCTAAAGGCTTTTCATCAATTGAAGCAAATATTTCATCTAAATTACGACCAGCAAATTCTGAAGCCAATACCTGCTGCACATAACTAAACGGCAATGACGGTGTCTGATCTAAACAGCCTTGGAACTCTTCTACATATTCACGCGGAAATAAAGAAGGTGTACTGGCAATAAATTGACCCAATTTAATATAGGTTGAACCTAGTGATTCAAAAGTTTCACGCATTAATTTTGCGTTACTTGGTTTTTCAGTTGCATATTTAAAGCCGGCTTTTGCCGCAACGACAGCGGTCTCACCCATGCGGGCAACCGAGCGAATTCCATCTAACCAGATATTGTTTTTCATAATGTCTTAGAAAAAAATAATTAACGTGAGTGTAGCAAAAAAATAAGGGCTTGCTGCTTTATCTTGCCTGACAGATTGGACAATCGGGATCTTTTTCAAAAGCGAGAATTTTTTGTTTCATTGACAGACCATCCCACAACAAAAGTTTTTGTTTCAATACTGTCTTTCCTAAACCCAAATAAAGCAAAGCATGATGAGCTTGCAAACTTGCCATAACATTTGGTGTGGTTGCAAGCACACCCGAGTCTGCACAGCGCAAACTTTCATTGGCTTGTTGTTCTTTTGGAAATAGACATTCATAACATGCCGCGTTTCCTTCGACCATAAACAGTTGCCCTTGGAAACCAATCGCTGAAGCACTAATCAGCGCCACATTATTTTCTACGCAGCTCACATTGACCAAATAACGCGTGCTGAAATTATCACAACCATCGAGAACCAAATCTTGCTGTGAAATCAATGTCTTTGCGTTGCTTTCATCTAATTTTGTGGTATAGCTTTGCACTCGGATATGCGGGTTAATCGCTTTTAAGCGTTTAGCCAAAATTTCTGATTTATAAAAACCCACATCGTCTTTGGTATACGCGATTTGTCGTTGTAAATTACTGATTTCAATTCGATCTGCATCGATTAAAGTGATTTGTCCGACGCCTGCACGTGCCAATAATTCGGCTGTGGTACACCCAATTCCACCACACCCTACGATGAGTACATTGGCAAGTTTTAGCTTCTCTTGTGCATCGATGTCCCATCCATCAAGCAATATTTGACGGCTATATAAATGCATTTCATCATCACTTAATTCAAATTCAGATGTTGATTCATTCGATTTAAACGTAGACAAAGTATTTCCTTATTAAAATTCGTCAAGCATAAAAAATGGGCGAGTTTATATCGCACGCAAAAGATTAAAACATCGATATCCATCAAATGTTGTTCGAGTACAAACCCGAAACAGTGTAAAAACACCCTGCTATTTGAGCAAGACAATATACAGCTTAAAGTTAAAATAAATGCTCTGTAGACATGGCATTTTTCTCAGTTAGCGTATCTTCAATTACATTATTTAAAAGGCTTTGTTGCACAAAGATTTATAATTTGAAGCATCCGCCAACTCACTCAAATTTAAGTTACAACTCGGGTATGAGGACGACCTAACTCTGTAAATCTATTCAGCACGGCCACACGTGCATGAATCT
>NZ_VPAK01000013.1:0-97983 GCF_013419295.1 Acinetobacter sp. YH12094 | reverse complement strand
TGTTCAAATGGCGATTCAGCGTTTAATTGGTTTTGGGAAAAAAGAAGAGTTTAAGGAAATTTTGGCAATTTTAAGAAAGCAGAATCCTGATAGGATAAGGGTTCTGTGAAATTTGTCGTGTACAGAGGGCTTTTTTAATCTATTTTTGGGCAGATCGCTATGTCCTGCCAGACGTAGAAATGCTTTCAGGTGTAATTCGTATCATTGCAATTATTGGTGCATTTAGTCTGAATTATATTCTGTTTAAATATATCAAACAGATTAAATTGCTCGATTTAATATTACCACTAGCGACTTGCCTTTCTGCAATCCTCTGGTTTGAGATATTACTTCAGTCGAAAAATGAACTGGTTCATAGCTATCAATATGCTGCCATTATTTTGATTGTATTGGGTAATTTAAGTATTCATGTGCATTTTCGCCCTTCTATCATCACCTCAGCCATGATCACGGCAGCGATCCTTTTTGGCGCATGGCGCATTAATGATTTTGGTGATTTTACAATATTTTTATTGGTGTACGTTCGTGTGCTGCTGTTCAGTATGTATATCTGCTGGAACTCTACGCTCAACTCTCGTAAAACGTTTCTAAGAGCGCTGCTAGATGACTGGAACTTTCATACCCTGCGCAAAATTGCCCATACGGATGAATTGACCCAGTTAAGCAATCGTCGCCAATTTGTACATGCTGCAAATAAAAAAATCCAAGAAACCCCGATGACGGTCTGTACCAGTCTTTTGATTTTTGATGTCGATCATTTTAAAACGATTAATGATCAATACGGACATGATGTCGGCGATCAAGTGTTATGCCAAATTGCTGAAATTGCACGGAAAGAAATGCGTTTTTACGATATATTGGCGCGTTTCGGGGGTGAAGAATTTATTGTACTTTTGCCTTATACCGTCCCAGAAGATGCATTAAAAATTGCTGAACGGTTAAGACATAAAATGGAACAACATCAATTTCATATGGATGGTCAATTGGTGAAATTTTCGATCTCCATTGGTGTTTCCAAAATTGACCCTGACCACGCCAAACTTGATCAGTTAATTAAACAGGCCGATATTGCTCTATACGAAGCAAAACGCCAAGGTCGTAATCGGGTTGTACATTTTAATTCTATGAACTTTTGCAGCCAAGCTTTTAAGTAAATAAACAAATCAAAATGGAGAAAAAACAGCGAATCCATTACACTCAGAGCTGAAGAAAGAAAGATTAATTACAGCAAAATTCTCAGGTTATCTGCATGCTTAAATGGTTTGAAAATTTAGTTGACGCTTATCCTGAACAGGACTTGAATAAACCATTGCCGACAAAATTTTTCCCCTTTGTATGGCAAGCTGCGACGGGTGTAAAAAAATACCTATTGTTATTGGTACTCTGTACAGCAGGTGTAGCGAGTTTTGAAGCACTGCTTTATTCCAAAATTGGCGAATTAGTCAATTGGATCAGTAAGTCTCAACCTGAAACCTTTTTACAGCAGCACCAGACGAATCTGACCATTTTAAGCTTTATTTTATTGGCAAATATCTTCTTTTCTTGCCTTCAAACGATTATTAAACATCAGATTTTATACAGTACCTTTCCAATGCGCCTACGTTGGAGATTTCATAACTTATTACTGAAACAAAGTTTAGATTTCTTCCATAACGATTTTGCAGGCCGTTTATCTGCCAAGGTTATGCAAACTTCACTGGCTGTACGTGAGTTTTGGATTATTCTTGGTGACATGTTGGCCTATGTCTTCATTTACCTGATTTCGATCACCGTGATTTTAGGTGCTATATCGCCACTGTTGATTGTTCCATTATTACTTTGGCTGGCTTTATTTATTGGTTCTGCATGCTATTTCATCCCAAAATTAAGCAAAATTTCAAATGAACAAGCCAATGCACGCGCAGTAATGACTGGTCGTGTCACCGATGCCTACACCAATATTCAAACGGTGAAATTGTTTGCCCATGCAGGACGCGAAAGCCAATATGCCAAAGCCTCTATGAAAGAGTTTATGGTGACGGTGTATAAGCAAATGCGTCTTGCAGCAAAATACAATATCGCGACGAATTTGCTGATCATAGTTTTATATGGTGGTGTACTTGGAACAGCTGTTTGGCTTTGGATGGATGATCAAGCTGAGCTTGGGGTCATTGCAGCAGCGACCGCCATGATTTTAAAACTCAGTAGTATTTCCGAGTTTATGATGTGGCAAACGTCTGCCCTTTTTGAAAATGTCGGGACAATTCAAGATGGTATGAAGACTATGGGCCGCCCAATTCATATTCAAGACAAAGCTGATGCAACCGACTTAAAAGTACAGCAAGGCGAAATTAAATTTGAAGATGTCAGTTTTGCTTATAATGATAAAAAGGTCATCAATCAATTTAATTTAACCATTCGACCAGGTGAAAAAATCGGTATAGTCGGGCGTTCAGGTGCCGGAAAATCGACATTAATTCAACTTTTACTCCACTTTTACGATATCAACCATGGTCGTATTTCGATTGATGGCCAAAATATAGAAGATATTACCCAAGATAGCTTAAGAAAAAATATTGCTTTGGTGACCCAAGACACCTCGTTATTGCATCGCACGGTTGAAGAAAATATTAAATATGGCCGCCCGAATGCAACGGATGAAGAAATGTATGATGCAGTGCGTAAAGCGAAAGCTGATGAATTCATTCCTCAATTGATCGATTTACGTGGCCAACGTGGCTATGACGCATTTGTCGGTGAACGTGGCGTAAAATTATCAGGTGGTCAGCGTCAACGTATTGCGATTGCTCGAGTATTTTTAAAAGACGCACCGATTTTAATTTTAGATGAAGCCACAAGTGCGCTCGATTCAGAAGTCGAAGCTGCGATTCAATCGAGTTTAGATGATTTGATGCAAGGCAAAACTGTGATTGCCATTGCGCATCGACTCTCAACAATTGCGCAAATGGACCGATTGATTGTTTTGGATCAAGGACGTATTGCTGAGCAAGGCACCCATGAAGAGCTTGTCGCTTTGAATGGTATTTATGCACACTTGTGGCAGCGTCAAACCGGTGGATTTTTAATAGAACAACATAAAGTAGAATCAAAGGAAGATGAAAATGCTGTATCTGGAAGACCTTAAAGTTGGTGATCACTTTAGCAGTCGTGAATATGAAATGACTGTTGAAGAAATAAAAAAATTTGCCAACGCTTATGATCCTCAGGAATTTCATACAGACGATCTCAAAGCCCAACAGCACCCGATCTTTCAAGGGCTAGCGGCAAGTGGTTGGCATACTGCTGCTGTAACAATGCGCTTATGGACTGAATGTTTCCCTGTGGCTTATGGCTTAATTGGCTCAGAGTCAAGTCTGCGTTGGCCGCGCCCAACACGTCCAGGTGATAAAATTCGTTTAGAAGTTGAAATATCAGCAATTACTCCATCGAAAAGTAAGACAGACCGCGGCATTGTGACCTATGTTACGCAAGCGCTCAATCAGCACAATGACGTTCTCTATATGTCTACGACCAAAATTGTGGTCTTTTCCAAAGATTTTAAACCGAATTAATCCTTAACGGCCTACTTTACAACGCTAAGGTAGGCCGCTATAAATAATTGAGCCTAGTCAGTTTGTCCAACAATTTTTGTGGGATACAACACAGAATCATGCCAATATAAGCTTGAACAGAAGAAAAACCCGCATTGCAACGGAACGCTATGAAAACAATTAATTCCCGTCAGGATCAGGGTATTCCCGGAGTATATGGATTGCTCCTTTTAGATGTGGTCTCTCGATGGGGCTACACTGCAGAGACATTATTTAGTCCCTTCGGATTAAACAGCGAACAATTGGCTGAACCAGATTTCCGTATTCCAACACCCATCGCCAATCAATTGGTAGAGCACGCACTACGTTTAACTGGTGAGCCAACATTAGGTTTTCATTTAGGCAACCAAATGCGCATCTCGATTCATGGTTTTATTGGCTATGCCATCATGACGGCGAAGGACATAACCGATGCCTTAGTCTTGGCAAACCGTTTTATTCAGTTACGCATGCCCTTTTTACAGCTTTTTTTCTCAACTTTTGGAACCAAAGCGACTGTTCAACTACAAACAGACGTTACGATTGAGCCTTTACGTACTGAGATTTCAATTGCCTTAATTTTTGGCATGATCAGCATGGGTAAAGCAATTACCGGTGTGGATTATTCTGCTGGTGAAATTGATTTTGATTTCCCTCAACCTGAAGGTTTTGAGCGGTTTATTGCCAAATATCCACGACACCAATTTAGATTTGATCAGCCACACCTTTTACTTAGTTTTGATAAGCAATATTTAACCAATAAATTGGTCCATGCAGACCCGATTGCCAGTCAAATCGCGATTAATCAATGTGAAGCTGAACTCTCCGCTTTGGGCGAACGTCACCGTATTGCCATGCGCGTTCGTGATATTTTAACCAACTCTGAGCAGCACTATTTAAGTATCGAAAGTGTTGCTGAACGGCTACACATGTCCGATCGAACCCTTAAACGCCAACTTGCTGCCGAAGGGACTTCATTTTCAACATTGGTTGACGAAGTTCGCTACCGTCATGCTACTTCGCTCCTGTCACGAACTGATTTTACCTTAGAGCAAATTGCTGATGAATTGGGCTATAGCGATGTCGCCAATTTTAGCCGTGCTTTTAAGCGTTGGAGTGGTCGTAGCCCAAGCAATTGGCGTAAAGATCCGTACTTATAAGTCTTTTGTTTTAAGTAAAAAGCATGTATAACTCATGCCAAAAATGAATTTAATGGATTTAAGGAGTTATCAATGAATCATCCTTCAGATTTAAAGTACGCAAGTACACATGAATGGGTGCGAATTGAAGGTGACCTTGTTGTTACAGGCATTTCTGATCATGCACAAGACGCATTGGGTGATTTAGTTTATGTTGAAGCACCAGATGTGGGTCAACATATCACTGCTGGCGAACAAGCGGGTGTGGTCGAGTCGGTAAAAACCGCTTCTGATATTCATGCACCGGTTTCTGGTGTGGTTGTTGAAGTCAATCCAGACCTTGAAGATGATCCTGATTTTGTAAACGATGCGCCTTATAGCAAAGGCTGGATTTATAAAATTAAACCAGACAATATGGCTGATGTAGATGCTTTATTGACCAGCGAACAATACGAAGCTGGTCTGTAAATATTTCTAATATCTAAAAAATCAGCCATCAGGCTGATTTTTTTATTTCAATATGATAGCTGAATTGGCTTATATACCATTTGTATGAATATGCAGCTTATATTTCTTCAGAAACTTCGGTACTTTCAGGTTCTTCTTTCTTTTCTTCAACCATACTAAAAGATTGTGCTGCCGATGAAGTACCATTTGCACGTGAACTTTTCAGTTTAATTTGCAAACGTAATTCATTGGTTGAATCGGCATTTCTTAAGGCCTCTTCATAAGAAATTGCGCCGTCATTATATAAATCAAATAAAGCTTGGTCGAAAGTTTGCATCCCAAGTTCACGAGATTTTGCCATGATCGCTTTTAGTTCATGAAACTCACCTTTCAAAATCAAATCTGAAATGAGCGGTGTGTTTAACATAATTTCAACGGCTGCACGGCGTCCTTTACCATTTTCAGTCCGGATTAACCGTTGCGAAACAATCGCTTTCATATTACTCGATAAATCCATAAGCAATTGATTTCTTCGCTCTTCTGGGAAGAAGTTAATGATTCGATCTAGGGTTTGATTGGCGTTATTTGAATGTAGCGTACCTAAACATAGATGACCTGTTTCAGCAAAGGCAATCGCATGTTCCATAGTCTCGGTATCACGAATTTCACCGATTAAAATCACATCTGGTGCTTGTCGCAGGGTGTTTTTTAAGGCGTTATGCCACGAATGACTATCTACACCAACCTCACGATGCGTAATCATGGATTTTTTATGCTTATGCACATATTCCACTGGGTCTTCAACAGTGATGATATGTCCTGCGCTGTTTTCATTTCGATAATCAATCAGCGCCGCTAAAGAGGTTGATTTCCCTGAACCTGTTCCGCCAACCACTAAAACCAAACCACGTTTTTCCATAATTACATGCTTAAGCGAAGCCGGTAATTTAAGACTTTCAAAGTTTGGAATTTCTGCGGTAATGGTACGAATGACCATGCCTACATGTAACTGTTGCTGAAATACATTGACACGAAAACGCGAAACGTTTGGCACACTAATCGCAAAGTTACATTCTAATTCTGTTTCAAACTCTTTGCGCTGCTTCTCATTCATCAGACTATAGGCGAAAAGCTTTGTTTTCTCAGCATCAAGCTCTTGCTGCCCAAAGGGTTTCATCATGCCTTGATGTTTAATACTTGGTGGAAAATCTGCCGTAATAAATAAATCAGAACCACCATATTCAACTACTTTTGTTAACATGTGGAACATAAAACGGCGTGCTTCTTCCAGCAATTCAGCAGTGTACATCAACTTCCCCAATATAAAATTTCAAACACCCAAGCACAGATTGTCATTATTTCTGGCGCTGTATTGGGCTTAGACATTATTGTGCATAAAAAGTGTGACTCACTCAAACATAAAATACTGAATTATCAGTATATATTTTAAAATATGGGCCATATTTCAATTTTTACATCACAGTTTACAATAAAGTAAATTTCAAAATAAAAGCCTTAGAACAATCAATATTCTAAGGCTTTGGGCTAAATCAATTCAGACTGAGTATGCTCTGGATTGTTAAGCACTACGTTTGATTTGTGATGCACGAAGTTCATTCGCAACCTGTTGAATCAAATCAATGGTTTTGTCCCAACCTAAGCATCCATCTGTTACAGACTGACCATAAGTCATGTCACAACTAATTTTTTGATTACCATCCACTAAATGACTTTCTAACATCACACCACGCACTTGGGTATGCTCACGCTCCGCAACAATTGTGCGTAATACTTCAGGTTGCTTCATTGGATCTTTATGGCTATTACCATGACTACAATCGATCACTAAAGCTGGTAAATCGCCTTTTGCTTTACTGCGAATTTTGTCTATTTCAGCCAAACTATAATTTGGACCTGTATTAGAACCACGTAAAATCAAATGTGCTTGCGGGTTGCCAACGGATTCTAAAATACACGGTAGGCCGGCTTGACTCATACCTAAAAACTGGTGTGGATGCGAAGCAGATTGAATGGCATCTAAAGCAATTTGGATTGAGCCATCTGTTCCGTTTTTGAAACCGATGCTGTATGGCATATGACTCGAGATTTCACGATGAATTTGTGATTCGCTGGTACGCGCACCGATTGCACCCCAAGCCAAAAGGTCATCAAAATAACCCGTCGCCATTGGGCTTAAAATTTCAGAGGCAATTGGCAAACCCATTTCAATAATTTGTAAGTACAGCTCACGTGATTTTTCTAAGCCCAACTGCATATTAGATGATCCATCTAAACTTGGGTCATACATATAGCCTTTCCAGCCCACTGTAGTACGTGGTTTCTCAATGTATGCGCGCATCACAAGAAAAATTTGATCTGAAACCTGTGCCTGCAATTGTTTTAATTTTTCAGCATATTCCAACGCAGCAATCGGATCATGGATTGAACATGGACCGGTAATAATCATTAGACGCGGGTCTAGACCTGTCAAAATATTTTGAATAGTTGCACGATGTGCAGCAATTTGTTCTGCAGCATGAACTGATAAAGGTAATTGTTGTTTCAGTTGATGTGGCAAGCTCAAAAGCGTTTCTTTTGGCCGTGTAGATTTCTGAATTTCTGAATTTTGAGTTTGTTGTAAAGCTGTATTTAGCGCATTCATTGGTTCTATTCCTTTGGACTGTACGTATAAACAGTCCGATCTTTTATCTGAGCGTTATGGGACTTTGGGACTTCAAGGCTTTAGACATAGACTGACTAAAGTAAAACCAATAACCGTTGCTAAAATATGAATTATTTACTGTAAACATGAGATTTCTCCAAAAATATTATAAAAATCAAGACATAAAAAAACCTGATCAGGGTTGCCGATCAGGTATAAACTTGGTGGGCAACCTTTTTCATGCCCGAACGCGTTCAGGCAATTATCTAAACTGCCAGAAGTAATAATATGCGTTTGAGATTAAAGGTTGCTTTAACATCTTGATTTCATCAAAAAGTATCTGTCTGAAAATTAAAATACGCTGTATTCATCGGTTTGACAATAGTTTTTTGCTATTTTGTTGTATTAAATAACGCTACAGTCAATAATTGCGAACTATTTTTAAAATTTGATGTATTGATTAATAAATAAACATTTATTAGACTGCACAACATTAGGCTGTTTAAAGCTTTTTTCCATTTATTTTTAATTCGAGTATTTGCCAATGAAGTAAGCCCTGTTTTTTTCATCATCAAATCCATTTTTTTGATGTGCAAACACATGGCTAATGACTTCGACTGCATTTTCACCAATATTGTCTTTTTTATAGAATAAAATTAGTTATTTGTTTTGCACATCTTTGCTATCGCAAGGTGCATCTATGACTCAAACGGCTTGTACAATTTCCAAATTAAGCTTGGAATTTCCTTCTAAAACACTTTTTAAAAACCTGAAATTTAACCTCAATCAACAACAGCTTTCGGCATGTATTGGTCGCAATGGTTTAGGAAAGTCCTGCATCCTTAAAATCTTACATGCGCAAAATCTGAAAGATCTCCCCTATGAAGGGGAAATTTCATGGAATGTACCACATGCCTATTTATCACAATTTTCTCGACTAGAAGCAGACACGATTGCTTCTGCAATCGGTGTAGAAGATTTATATAACGCATTTCAACATATCGAAATAGGCAATGCCAGTTTTGAAGACTATGAGCTGACTGAAAACCAGTGGCACCGTCCTGCACTATTGCAGCAACAACTTAAACAAGCTTCACTACCAACAGGTTTAAATTTCCCAGTCGCTCAGCTGAGTGAAGGTCAAAAAACCAAATTGGCTTTGTGTGCATTATTTTTAAAAACTGACCATTATTTACTTTTGGATGAACCTAGTAACCATTTAGATGCATCTTCACGTATATGGCTCATCGATCGTTTAAAAAACCATCCTGCGGGTGCATTCGTCGTCAGTCATGATCGAGGATTGCTGCAACATGTAGAGCATATCTATGCTTTAAATGAGTTTGGACTCAGTCATGTTACTGGAAACTATGAAGACTACGTTCAACAAAATGATCTGAAAAATAAAGCCTTACAGCGTAATGCTATGCAGAATCAGCGTGAGTTAAAACAACTCAAATTACAGCAACACGAAACACAGCTGAAAGCGCAAAAACGAGAACAACAAGGGCGTGTCCTACGCAAGTCAAGCACCCAAGCCAAAGTGTTACTCGATTTTAAAAAGGAACAAGCCGGTCAAAGCCTCGCTTCAGTTCAAACGCAACAGCAAAAGCAATTGGAAGAAAAGAGATCTCAACTGATTCAGTCACAGCAACAACTTGAGCATGTCAAAGAGCAGCTATTCGTTTTTCAACATCACGCTGAAAAAACAGGAGAAATCTTAAGAGTTAAACATTTTCATCGCAAAACATCTCAGCACCAGCCTTTCGACTTGGCCTTACAGGCAGGTGAAAAAATTCATTTAAAAGGAAAAAATGGTATTGGTAAATCTACATTTCTAAAGTATTTGAGTCAGACCACATCACAGTCTAGCCATGAAACGTTTTTGTCTGTGCATACCCTGTATTTAGACCAAAACTTGAGTGATTTATCACCTGAACTGAGTGTTTTGGACAGTTTGGCAAAGTTTAATCCTGAGGTTTCGTCAACGGAATGGCGTAATCAACTCGGTCAACTTAGAATCCGAGGTCAAAAAGCGGAACTGCCATTTCACTGTTTAAGTGGTGGTGAGCGTTTAAAAGTGACCTTGTTGGGCTTAAATTATTTAACACCGAATATTGAGCTTTTATTGTTAGATGAACCTGAAAATCACTTAGATATAGAGTCTAGAATGTTATTGGCTCAAGCCATTCAGCATTATACAGGTGCAGTGATCCTCGTTTCACATGATGCATATTTTTTAGAATCTTGTGGCATTCAGAATAGCGTGCAATTAGTTGAATAACTCTCGCTCGCTAGATATATCTAAAAAAGCCAAAGTAGATGAACGCTACTTTGGCGAATTTAATGCTTTAGAAATCATCCATTGGAAGCATTAAGGGCAATATTGCTAAACAATACTGTATTTTAACACCCGATTTTCTTCATGATTTTTTGTTTAAGGCGCTGCTGAAGTGAAGCTGAACGTTCCTTAAGCTCGGCACGCCAGTCATTTGGCACTGAACATTTCGCGAGTCGAACCCAAACGCTGGCAAACTGTTTGATAAAACTGGCTTCGTTGTAGTGAATACCATATTCCTCACAGAGTGCTTTAATTTTAGGTGCGGCTTCTGCATAGCGGTTTGCAGGCATATCTGGGAATAAATGGTGTTCAATTTGGTGACTCAAATTACCACTGAGTATATGCAACCATTGTGTTCCACTAAAATTACTTGAGCCACGAATTTGACGGAGATACCACTCTGCTCGAGTTTCATTTTCGGTATTATCCATCTCAAAGTTTTCCGCATCTTCTGTAAAATGGCCATTAAAGATGACAGCTGAAGCCCATAAGCTACGAATCACGTTGGCTACAGCATTTCCTGCAAATACAGGAATCGCATTGGGACCTGCAATAAGCGGGAAAAATACATAATCTTTAATCACTTGGCGCTTAATTTTCTGACGCACATCGGCTGCTTCATGCCATACATCTTTCCAAGTTTTGGTTTTATACGCAATAACATCTTCTAAATGTAAACGTTGAATGCCGACATACCACTCAAAGAAAACCATGAGTTGGGCTGCCAGTGGAATATTGAAAAGGAAACGTGGCTCCCACTTTTGCGATTCACTCACACGAATTAAACCATAACCGACATCATGGTCCATCCCCACAATATTGGTATAGGTATGATGCACATAGTTATGGGTATATTTCCAGTCTTGACCTGTGGCAATGGTATCCCAATCATAATTAGCACCATTTAAACTCGGGTCATTTAACCAATCAAACTGACCATGCATCACATTATGACCGAGTTCCATGTTCTCTACGATTTTAGAAATACCCAATAAACCCGTACCCATTAACCAAACTGGTGGAATCCAACCTGCAAACATCAACATGCCACGAGAAGCAATCTCGCTATAACGGACAAAATTGCGAATTTTATAAATATACTCTACATCTTTTTCACCTACACTCTGCATGATTTCACGTCGTATTTGCTCGACTTTTTCACCAAATTCAGCAGTTTGTTCGGGTGATAAATAACGTGACTTACTATTCGGACGAATATATATCGATTGATTCATGATGATGCCCCTGATTTGTTTTTATGCGGCTTGGGTTAGAGTTGAATACGTACAGGTGAAATTGCCTGAGAGACACATAATTTGATTTGTGTGTTATTCGCATGATCGATTTCGCCAGTAAGTAAGTTTTTCACTGAACCCTGCAATTTCGTACACGAACAAGTATTACAAATACCCATCCGACAACCATGCGCAGGTTTTAAACCGGCTTTTTCAGCACTTTCAAGTAAGTTACCTTCTGCTAAAAAATCTTGTTGGGCTAAACTAAAAGTGACAGGTTGAGCAGGCACTGAATCATCAGCAATCATCTGAAAATATTCAGTATTTAAATATTCTGAAAGCTTAAACTCACGATACAGTTGTTCAATGCTTTGCATCATTGGTGCTGCACCACAGGCATAGCAATCTCGCTGCTTAAAATCGGGGACCATGTGGTTTAGCACCTCTGGTGAGATATGTAATTTAGTTTTCAGCGTATTAATCGCATGTAAGTGTGCATGGTTTAATTGCTTCGCTAGTTGAATCAATTCATCCAAATACGCATCATCTCGATTGAAGTAAATCAGGTCAACCGTACGCCCAAGCTGAATCGCTTGTTTAAACAAAGTCATGATTGAGGTAATACCACTACCTGAAGCAAGCAGTAAAATTGGTCGATCCGAATTTAGCTTTAGGCCAAACTCACCTTGCGGTTGCGATAATTCAACAACATCACCTGTTTTTAATTGCGTCAGGCAATTGGACACTTTGCCTTGCTGTTTAACTGCAATCACCACATGACCTGATGTATTGATTTCGACGATGCTATAGCTACGTTGATGACGTACACCATCTTTGACCACTGTCACCAGAACACATTGGCCTGGTCGATAGTTTGCTACTTTAAAGTTGTGATTCGCTAAAAAACTCAGTTCATAAAACCCGATTCCCACACAACGTGATTTAACCAATTGTGCTTTTACACGTTTGTAGGCCCAAATTGCATCAAATTTTTCTGCAATAAAATCAATAAAATCTTCCCGAATCCACTCAGGCTTGTAACTTGTAGTTGTCATTTTTTGCCTCGGATAATGCATTAATATACATCTGTTTTTAAATTATGCTTACCTTATGTTTAGTGCTAATTTCCCACCATGTGAATTCGGGACAAAATCTATCATTTGGCATTTTTTATCATTTTATGTCTAACAATCTGTCACTTTTTGCAAATCCTAATTTAAAGTTTTGATTTGTTATAACGACACAAATAAAAAAACTAGGCCAAAGCCTAGTTTTTAAAACAGTACAAATTAACGCATTAATATTTAAATGATTAGTCGTTTAATCAAAAATATTTAAATCAAAGTTTAATCTTCAAAATGTACAACAGAGCGAATTGATTTACCTTCATGCATTAAATCAAAGGCTTCATTGATTTTATCCAGCCCCATGGTATGGGTCACGAATGGTTCAAGTTTGATCTCGCCTGACATGGCTTCTTCTACCATACCCGGTAATTGTGAACGACCTTTAACACCACCGAAAGCAGTGCCTTTCCAAGTACGACCTGTAACCAATTGGAATGGACGGGTTGAAATTTCTTGACCTGCACCTGCCACACCAATAATCACAGATTGACCCCAACCACGGTGAGCACATTCCAAAGCAGAGCGCATCACATTGGTATTGCCAATACATTCAAATGAATGGTCGACGCCCCAGCCTGTCATTTCTACAATCACTTCTTGAACTGGACGATCATAATCTTTTGGATTAACAAAATCTGTAGCGCCAAATTCTTCAGCCAGTTTGAATTTGTCAGGATTGGTATCTACCGCAATGATACGACCTGCTTTGGCTTTTTTAGCACCTTGTACCACAGCCAAACCAATACCACCTAAACCAAAGACTGCAACTGAGTCACCTTCCTGAACTTTAGCGGTGTTTTTAACTGCACCTAAGCCTGTAGTTACACCGCAACCCAACAAACACACATGCTCATGGTTCGCATCAGGGTTAATTTTTGCCAAAGACACTTCTGCAACCACAGTATATTCAGAGAATGTTGAACAGCCCATATAGTGATAAATCGGCTGACCATTATAAGAAAAACGTGTTGTGCCATCCGGCATTAAACCTTTGCCTTGTGTCGCTCGTACAGATACACAAAGATTCGTTTTACCCGATTTACAGAATAAACATTCACCACATTCTGCAGTATAAAGCGGAATAACATGATCACCCGGTTGCACTGAAGTCACACCTTCACCGACTTCAACCACAACACCTGCACCTTCATGCCCTAAAATTGCTGGAAATACGCCTTCAGGATCATCACCTGACAATGTAAATGCATCTGTATGACACACACCTGTATGGCTAATTTTGACTAAAACCTCACCTGCTTTAGGTGGTGCCACATCAATTTCAACAATTTCTAAAGGCTGACCCGGTCCAAAAGCAACGGCTGCACGTGATTTCATGTCTAAAAACATCCTGTATGGCTTATATTAACAGATGAGTTACAGTAACCTCTTTTTAAGCCTAGATACAACCTTAAAACATGATGTTATGATGAATTTTTCAAGGAATGATTAATGCTATTCGAATGATACAATTACGTGAAATAAGTTGTACTGTCGGTTTAACTGTTTCGATCAGCCTATTAACTGGATGCAGCTTACCTAGCAATCAGTCAAAAAAAGATGTCCCTATACAATCACATGCAGAAAAATGGATTACGTCTGCTACGGATTTAGAAAAATTACAACAAAAACAAACGGCTTATTTAGCCTTAGATGATGCCTTCTTAAGTATTGCATCTCGCCTGCATTTGATTCGAAACGCAAAATACACCATCGATTTGCAATATTATATTTGGGAAAATGATGCTATTGGGAATCTGATGTTTCAAGAATTACTGCATGCCGCTGACCGTGGGGTAAAAGTAAGGCTACTAATTGATGATCAAAACGGGACGAAACTCGATCCGACCTTACAATCCCTTTCAGCTCATCCCAACATTTCAATCAAACTGTTTAATCCCTATAAATTCAGAAAATTACGTGTCATTGATTATGCATTTCGCTTAAAGCACATTAACCATCGTATGCATAATAAATTAATTGTTGCCGATGGTTTTATAGGCGTAACTGGTGGTCGTAACATCAGTAATGAATATTTTGATGCCAGTGAAAGTTTTCAATTTACAGATTTGGACATCCTTTTCTATGGGGAAGCCATTCAACAAGCCAATCAAGTGTTTTTGAACTTTTGGAATGATGATTTAAGTTATTCTGTTCAGCAATGGATTGGTGCAGGTACAAAAGAAGACTTAAATCAATTAAGACAAACGTACCAAGAAAACTCTACAACGTTGACTAAAGATCAACAGCGCATTAACTATGCACAGCAACAACTGGCGGCTCAGCTTAAACTAAGACCGGTGAATTGGGCCGAAGCACATTTCATTGCGGATAGTCCGAATAAAATTCGTGGTGAGGCTAAAGAGCAAGAATTAATTTATAACCAATTTTCGACCTTGATGGGACAGCCCAAGGAACGCATGGAATTGGTTTCAGCTTATTTTGTTCCCACGCAACAAGGCACTGACTTTCTGACGGGTCTTGCAGGTAAAAATGTAGAAGTCCGTGTGTTAACCAATTCATTTTTAGCCAATGACGTCGCTGTCGTTCATGCGTTTTATCAGAAATATCGCAAAGACTTACTCGAAAATGGCGTGAAATTATATGAATTTAAACCTTATATAGAGCGTTCAAAACGCACATGGTATGAGGTCATAACTGGAAATATCATCCCCGCAAAAGGCAAAAATGCCTCTAGTTTGCATGCAAAATTTTTCGATATCGACGGAATGGTGTTTATTGGATCATTTAACTTTGATCCACGTTCCGCAAATTTAAATTCGGAAGTTGGCCTTGTCGTTAAGTCTGATCGATTACAAAACGATATTTCTGCCGCATTAAACCAATATTTACCGCAAATTGCGTATGAATTAAAACTGGATGAAAACGGCGAAATCATTTGGTTAGAGCATCAAAAAAATGGAAAAACCAAAACCTATACCCATGAACCTGAAACAACTCGATTCCAACGATTTAGTATAAAAGCAGTGTCATACCTCCCGATTGAATGGATGATGTAATGACAACGTACTGCTAAATGATTGAATTGCCCTCGTCGAGGCTATTTATTGAAATAATCTGATAAGTTCGATCAAGTCAAAAACGGTCTTAGTCTGTCTCGTTCATATGAGTGCTGGCTTTTGAAAAGAACCAAACCATTGACTTCACCCAGACATTCCACTTGGCCATAATTGGCTGCTTTCAGCGCGGCTAAATGTTCCTCAACTGACATATACAACTCATGATTTTGCTGTGCATGTGGTGCATATAAATGATCACATACAAAATACACGCCTTGTGTGTTTAACAACGTTTTTACAGTCCGATGAAACTCTGCTGCATACGCCTTATGCCTCAATTCATGTAAGGCCTGATGAATAATAATCACATCAAAGGTGCTGTTTTGATTGAAGTGAAGTGATTCTTCCCAAGCAGATTGTTTGAAATCCCCTGTTATAAAATTACATTTTAAGCGTTGCGCTGCACTTAGTTTTCCTTTTGCCAAGTCATGCATAGCTTCGGAAAAATCAAATGCTGTGTAATCTATATTTGGACAATGATTGATTAAAAACTCTGCCAAATAGCCTGGGCCTGAACCGAGTTCAAGCACGTGCGCATTCGGGTTTAAAGCCAAAATAGAGTCGACATACATTTGAAAGATGTCATAACGCCACGGTCGTTTAAGATTCACTTCAGCGGCCCATTGTTTAGCTTCGATTGGATCTTTTAAGTCTATGGGGCTGTGCACATCATTTATGTGAATATTATTTTCGCAATTCATTTATCTTAGACTTAATTTAGATAGATTGAATGCTATTTATACATAAAATATCTCAATAAAAGCAAAGGTTTTACTCACACTTGATGATGCTTTAACATCCACCGCTTATTTTGTTTTATCTCCCCCTAAAGTTTTCTAATGCAATTTTTTGATTTAAGCCGCCAATTTAATTTAAGTGATATTTTAACGCCTTTTACGACACTTCCTGAACTTGGTCATCAAGAATGGTTTTTGTCGAAAGTTCGGGTTGAGCATGACTGCTTATCTGACAATGACATAATTGAAGGCCAAGCTGTACTTAAATCTAATCACAATATTCAAATTGAGTTGGAATGGTTAATTCAAGATACAGGTCATGAATTACAGCTTTTATTTAAAGGCATTGAAACTGCAGCTAGCGAAGAAACTTTGGTGATCGTGAAAGGCGCGCAAATTGTAGATGATGCAAACAAAAAAGTTTCATCCCAGACTCTGAGTTTATGGATCGATGGCACTTTACTGCCTATGCTGCCTCATATTCGCAAAGAAATTAAAGCGCGTTTAAACCTTTGGGATTATGTTGAATATGATGGCTAATGCCTCGCCTGAAAAACTGTTTGGCCTTAAAAAAGGTAATCAATCACAGACCTGAAATCTGCATCATTTTTTAGTTAAGCTGTATCTTGCAATTTCAGCTCATTCAGACACTGCTGCAAAACATCAAATACTTTTTTGTCGATGCACTGCGCGACATTAAAACGCATGCATTGCCCTGCGTTCTGTGCTGAGCTGAATGAATTGCCTGGTGCAAGAATGATACCATGCGTCAAACAGCTTTTTGATAGCTGTGCTGCATCAATATTTGCAGGTAATTGACACCATAAAAAAATGCCAGCTTTGGGCATAACGACTGGATGAATGTCTAGATCTGCAAGTTTCTTTATGGTATCCATCATGTGTTTTTGTAGCTGTTTTTTGACCCATTCAATATGCCTTAAATAACTACTGTCCATAAGGGCTTGATAAATAATCTCTGCATTTAAATGACTGGTATTAAAATGGGTTGCAATATTCAAATCAATCAGCTGATCAATTATTGATTCGTGAGCAATGATATAACCACAGCGCACCGCAGCAGAAAGCGTTTTAGTAAAACTGCCAATTTGAATTACTTACTTTAAACCCAGTAAAGTTAAATAACGTGGCGCATGTAGATACTCAAATTCGGCAAAAATATCATCTTCAACGATTATTAATCCACTTTGCTCTGCCAATTTAGCAATTTCAAATGCCGTTTGCATAGAAAGTGCTGCACCAGTTGGGTTGTGTATGCCTGAGTTGGTTAAATAGATTTTGGGCTGAAACTGCAGCACTTGCTTAAATACTTCTACATCTGGACCATTTTTGCCATACGGTACTGTAATGTAATTCAGCCCATGTGCCTTAATCAGTGCCCTAAAATTAAAGTAACATGGATCATCGATCAGAACCGTATCACCAGTTTTAAGTAAATGCCGAAAAATCAGATCAATAGAATGTGTTGCAGAATCACTAATGAAAATCTGCTTCAAATTAAGCATTACATCATAAACCTCACCTTTACGAGCAATATAGCGGCGTAAATTTGTATGACCGTGTGGCGCCGTATAATCTATTAAGAAACTGCTATCAGATTTAGCAGCCGTTTTTAAGGCTTTACGTAAAGTCTGCTCTGGCATCCATTCTTTTGGCAGCCAGCCGCAACCGGGAATCAGCATACCTTCATGAGCATCTAGCGATTGGCGTGAAATCCACAACGGATCGACCTCTCGGTTATATTCAATAGCATGCTCATTTAATAAAACATTTGCAGTAGAACGTTTGCAGACATAATAGCCAGCTCCAATTCTTGACTCCAATACACCGCTACTGACCAACCGTGCATAGGCTTCTACAACAGTTGAAACCGAACAGCCCAACTGTTGGGAAAATTGACGTACCGAAGGAATGCGGCAGCCTTCAGAAAGCTGTTTCTGATCGATCAGTGTTTGGACTTGCTGCATGACCCATTCTATTTTTGTCATCTTTTCATTTCCTTATTCATGCTGCTTTAGTGAAATATTACGACACACTTTGAACTTATTAATTGACAGTTCAGTCTATTAATCGTTCTAAATCTTGGCTTTACAGCTTCTTCAAAGATGGCTATAGATGCAAATTGTATGGGTATTTTATCCATAACAGTTCTTTTTAATTGTATTTGACTGTATCTATTTCAGTCATACAGTACGGTATAAATTTTATTACATATCTTTAGACCAAAAATATGGAATGAACATGCAATTTGACCTCAAAGAAGTTCATCAGGGCTGGCTCAACGGTTTTATTGGCGTTGTTATTTTTGCAGGTTCTATGCCTGCAACCCGTGTTGCCGTTCAAGGCTTTAGCCCCGAATTTCTGACAGGCGCTCGCGCCTGTATTGCAGCTATTTTAGCATTGATACTTTTATTGGTTTTAAAGCAGCCTATGCCATCTATGCTGCAAATTAAATCCTTATGTATTGTTTCAACAGGTGTTGTCATTGGTTTTCCATTATTTACGGCACTGGCTTTACAAACAGAAACTGCGGCTCACTCTTTAATTTTTGTAGCTTTACTACTATTGGCCACGGCTTTTTTTGCAGTGCTACGTGCCAAAGAAATGCCTAAAAATGCCTTTTGGCTGTTTGCAGGTGCAGGCAGTGCTTTAGTCATCTTTCTGGTGTTAAAGGAATTTCTCTCGGTGACATCTATATAATTATTGCTGTTCTGCTCTGCGGATTGGGCTATGCCGAAGGTGGCGTACTGTCTAGAGCTTTAGGTGGATGGCAGGTCATTTGCTGGGCTTTAATCATTGCTTTGCCACTGATGCTGCCACTCTGCTGGCTCTATTTCCCAAACGATTTTCAACATATTCCTCTCAGCGCATATATTGGCTTAGCGTATGTGTCATTGTTCAGCATGTTAATCGGCTTCTTTTTTTGGTACAAAGGCTTAGCTTTGGGTGGAATTGCCAAAGTCGGTCAAATCCAGCTAGTACAGCCCTTTATTGGCCTTATGCTGTGCGCCGTATTATTAAATGAACAGATTAGCCTACTGATGATTGCGGTATCTTTAGCTGTAGTGAGCTGTGTTGTTCTAGCTAAAAAGTACGCTTAAATATTTTTTAAATTGCCTAATTTTAAAGCAAATACAGTGGCATGAATGACCAGTTCATTGCCATTGTTTAGCACAAAAATAGTGAAAAACTCTGATAGAGTGATATGCATAGACAATAATAAAAAAGGCAAAATCATGAATCATCAGAATTGGACACAAATTCGTAAAGTCGTTGCAAATGCCCAACGTGCGTCTATGCATTGCTCGATTGCTACGGTTGATCAAAATTACCAACCAACAATCACCCCAATTGGCACTTTATTTTTACATGAATCAACCTTTTCAGGTTTCTTCTTTGATACTTATTCAGCGTCACTGCGGGATAATTTAACAATGAATCCAAAAGCCTGCATACAAGCGATAGCAGCAAAGTCTTTTGGCTAAAATCATTAATCAATGGTCAATTCCAAGAATATCCAGGGATACGCCTATATGCTGAAATTGGTGAGTTACGGCCAGCAAGTGAAACAGAATTCGCTTTGGTTCAACAAAGAATTAAGGCATTAAAATGGACTAAAGGTAGCCGCCTAATTTGGAATAATTTTCATCAAGTGCGTGATTTTTCTGTACATGACTTCAAATGGGTACAATATCCTGCAATGATGCCTAAATCATCTTTCTAAGGAAAGCAACCATTGATAAAAGATTACACCCCAAGCTTTCTTATAGTAAGTCAATTTCTTTAAATAATTTACTATACGCTTCGGCTTTTTTTTCAAGTGCCAGTGGATAAGCCCTAGATGAAGACGGCATACGATATAAAGTCAAATTTCTGCCTGCAAATTCGGTACGAACAGCATGCCCAATGTGTGGTTTTTCAGTATTTTCTGGCATCGAGAGCATCAAAGTATCAGTCGCTTTGTCTCCCGTCGTCATAATACTGTGACAATTCGGCATTTTTTGAAGTAGCTTCGTAATATCGGTTGGCTGATAGATATGTAAAAACTTGTCTGATGCATTGCCTTTTAAACGAATCACTTGATAGGCCGTATCAAAAATGCCTATGCCTGTTTCATTTAAAAAATCTCGAATGAGCTGTTCTTTAAAAGTTTTGCTCTCTAGATTGAGAAAATGATTTTTATCCTGAAAAAAACATAGGCCAAAGATTTTCCACATGTCATTTTGGAAATTTGGATAGTAAAAATCCATTTTCCAGCGTGTTTTGGGTGGTGGAAAACTCCCTAGCATCAAGAGTTTCCCATTTGATGGCAAAAATGGCGCTAATGGATGCGTTTCAATTTGCGGATTCACGTCTGAAATATCTTTGCTCATGTAAATTTAACTTCGCCCAGTGGTTGAATCATAAAATGTCTATGAAAATTGTTCAGTGATTTGTTTTGCTATTTTTTCAGCCCATAACTGATAAATTTCTTTGCTCGGGTGAAAGCCGTCTTTTGCCATTTGTAAATTTTTTTCACGATATTCTTGTAAATCGTATTCAATTAGGCTTTGTTTTAATAAAATTTTTTAACAGCGCATTCATCTTCTGAGAATATTGTCCAAACAGCCATGACAATGGAAACGGTAAAGCTGGAAACTCATTCATTGGTGGCACACCTGAAATGATCAATAGCTGTGGTTGAAACTTTTCCTCGACAGCTTGATATAAGCGCTGCTGGAGCTTCAACCACTGGTCTGGTTGTTTTAATGCTGTGACATCATTGACACCAACAGAGCTGATCACGACATCAAAGTTCTGCGTTGTGACATTGTCCAAAGCATTGATGATTTGCTGGCTGTTACGCCCCGTTGTGGCTTCAAGGCAAAAGTGAACTTGATAATCAGGCGATAAAATTTTAAGCAATTGTCCCAATAGCGCATCCGACTGATGCTCGACGCCGACACCTGCTGCCGCTGAATCACCTAGTATTAATACCGATAATGGTCGATTACCCTGACCACTCATCCCACAACGTTCTCCCATCGGTTCTGCTAAACGTGGTGTATTTTTTTTCACACGGTAACCTTGGATCAGTAATGCAGGTAACAGCAGCAGTGTTGATACTTTGAGTAGCATAATATTTAGCAATGATTGAGAGCTTGTCGACTGCATTATTTTAATTAGTTTAAAAAACAAAGCATTGACTCTATTGTTATTTTTCTACATTTTCTTTTTTTAAAAGCACCATTCTGCGGCATATTGCTAGTTTTTTATATTAATAATGATTATCATTTATGAGTTTTCATCCTACCTATTTTATTATTTCAATGAAAAAACTTTCCCCACTTTTTTTAGCTTGCTCTATGAGCATTGCTGTTTCTTCTGCTTTTGCCCAAACTCAAAATTCACCCGCTTTAACCGATACAACAGAAAAAAAACATTTCCCCTATGCTGCTGCATGTGAAGATGTCAAAGCGCAAAGCCAAATATTACTAAAACTACAACATCAGTTAAATCAAAATCCAAAACAACATGCTCAAATACTAGAAGATTTTTGGAAGCGTGTAGAGCTTATGGGTACACCAATCATCGAAAACTATGATGAACAACATAGCCGCATAGTTTTCTTATGGAAAGGTGCGCAGCATAATGTTCGTCTTATTGGTGGCCCGAGTAATGACCATGAATGGTTAACACGCCTACCAAATACCGATATTTGGTTTAAAGAATCGATTATTGATCATCGTTATATTGGCAGTTATAGCTTTGCTGTCGACTTACCGAACTTAGAAGGTTATCTGTCAAATTATTGTCCGCATCTGAATCCTAAACTTAAAGAATCAAGAATGCAGCGTCGTGCTGTGATACAAGTACAACGCATCGATCCTTTCAACAAAAACACTTATCTCGCAAGTGATGACACATCAGGCTTGCGTAATGAAAATTTAGTGGCGCTTAAAGATGCCCCGCCTTTTATTGATCCAAAACAATATCCAAATGTTAAACAGCCCCAATTACAAGAGTTTGTTCTAGACAGCAAAATTTTGAATAACTCACGTAAAATCCAAATTTACCAATCTAAAGCTAAGAAAAATCAAAGCTATATCACCGCTATATTTTTTGATGGTCAGCAATATAACGAGTTGCTGAATGTGCCAAAGGCATTAGATATATTAGTTGAGCAAGGTCAGTTACCGCCAATTCAAGCCATATTTGTTTCTCCACCGAATGATCAGGAACGACCTAAAGAATTAACACCTAATGCAAAATTTTCAGCATTTTTTAGTGATGAACTGATGCCTTGGATTCAAAAAAATGCACCTGCAAAAGTCGATTCGAAGAAAACGGTACTACTTGGGTCAAGTCTTGGCGGTTTAAGTTCAGCTTATTTAGCCTTAGAAAATCCAAATCAAATTAGTCATGTCGTACCGTTATCTGGATCATTTTGGTGGCAAAATGCGCCGACAGACCTCCCTAATGGCATGAGTAAAATCATTCGTGATAAAACCTCACAACCTAAACAGCATTGGTTTATTACTGCTAATAGTTATGAAAGCTCACGCAATAATAATGAACTGAGTATTTTAGAGACTTCGCCTATTGTTGCAGCCGACTTAAAAAATAAAGGTCATGATGTACATTACCAATCGTATATAGGCGGACATTCCTACGCGGTATGGCAAGTTGCCTTGCAAGATGCGCTCAAGCATTTTTTTGCACACAAGTAATTTATAAAAGTTTAGATCATAAAAAAGCCCTCAATTGAGGGCTTTTTTTGAAGCTAGTACTGATTTAATTCCAGCGATTTATGCGTTTAAAGGTTCCAAAATCATTGAAACGTACACCAACCTCACGCATGACTTGGTGTGCAGTTTTTGCGGTTAGATGACGAATATAAAACGGCTCTTTGACCACAAAATGGTGGATGGCATGGGTCGAACCAAAGTTAAAGCAAAATAATTGCATTGGGAACAACCACCACGGATTTAACACCTGAGTTTGTTTAATGACATCGCGTGGGTCAATATCACCATAATAATGCATATTTGAGCTGATAAATTGTAAGCAGAAAGAACGTATAAAGTTCGGAATAATCCAAATCACAGCTAAAAAATTAATCGTTGGAATTAATTTCACTAAATTGACTGACCAACTAATACTTTGTCCTAACATTGGAGCAATACCATTCACCACATGATAAATGACAAATACATACCAAATGCCGTAATAAACAAAACTTAAAGGAAAAAAACCAGTCAGCTGAGAAAAGAATGCAGTTTTACGTTCTTTTTCAGGCTGTTTTTCAATGAATGTCCTAATCATCTTGAACATTTGAAATGGGCGCAAATAAACCGTCATCAATTGATCGCTAATGACCAATAGACGACGTAATCCCCAAGGCATGCCATTACTAATGCCCCGTTCTTCCAAATCGTATTCTGAACCTGAATACTTATGATGATTGAGGTGCAAACGACGACGTGCCCAAGGACTAATAGTATTCGGACGTGCTAACCACACCAAGGCCAACATGAGATGGTGAGCCCACGGCGTCTTTTTAAAGTACATATAATGAATCAGGTCATGTTCTAATTCATGTGTCAGTGAAGCAAACATCGCCACCAAAATCACACAAGCCCATGCCGGTAAAATGCCAACAGCAAACGCCCAAGCTGAACCCAACATTCCTAGTAGCGCAAAAATAAGGATGGCTGCGCCTATAAAGTTTTGATGTTTTAAAATGGGATATTGCTGACGTAAGTCTTCACCAGCTTTCGTTACGACAGTTCTGACTTTGTTAATTCGCTGTTGATCTGTCATATCGGAAGACATAGACATAGTACAAACCTAAAAATTAATGAACAGTTGTACATTAAAGCAAATTAAAAAAAAGGAAATCGCTATTTTGAGAACAAATCATCGTCTGTTCAAATATTCAACATTTTATTTATTTTCAATATCTTATTTATAAATAATCTGAGTAATTACTCCAATTTTTCTTTGTAAAGTCAGCTGCTTTTAATATCTTTTCATCACAGGTTTTATGTATTCCTTTTTAACCTACAGAGGATGACGAATATCATTTGAGAATAATAAAGCCCCAAAATTGGAGCTTTATTATTGCATAAAGGTTTAACCCAATTTATTCACGATCTTTAACGGCAATACTTTCATCGCAAGACCTAAAGGTAACCATGGCCATTGTGGTACATAGGCTTTAACCGGTGCTTTCTCAATTGCTTTTGCTAAAAGATGTGAACCCGTTTTTTCGTCGACTTCAAATGGTAGTTTTTTCGCACCTTCATTGATCTCCGTACGAATATAACCAGGGAAAATAGTCGTCACTTTAATTGGGGTATCAATCAGCTCTGCACGAATACCTTCAGCTAGAGCAGCAACACCTGCTTTACTTGCACCATAAGCCGTTAAATGTTTAGGCATACCACGCATAGCACTCATCGACGAAATCACCACCAAATGCCCTGCATTTTGGCTACGGAAAATTTCAACCGCAGCTTCGCATTGCGCCAAAGCAGAGATAAAGTTAGTTTCAACTGTGGCGCGGTTAATTTCAAAATTACCTTTACCAATACGACGACCTTCACCGACACCTGCGTTGACAATAACACGGTCAATACTGCCAAAATCTGCTTTAAAGGCACGGAACACTTCAAATACTTGATCGTAATTTGTGACATCGAGGGTTTTCGCAATCACTTTGATGCCATATTGGCTTTCCAGTTCCTGTTTTAGTGTTTCTAGACGCTCTAAACGACGTGCACAAATGGCCAAGTTGTAGCCTTTTTGTGCAAACTCGCGTGCCATTCCTGCACCAATTCCCGAGCTTGCACCTGTAATTAAAATTGTTTTAGCCATGATAATTCCTTTGTTTACCTTAGATCCAAGTCAATAAATTTGGATCAACTGCTTTTATAAAATGGTGTTCATTTAAACTGAGTAATTGCGGTTCATTTCCAACCAAACGCAGTGTTGTCATACTGGTATTGGCAATGGCCCAATTAAGTGCAAATGTTTTTTCAGGACTCAGCCCTAAAATTTTACCTACGGCAACGGAGATCACCCCACCTGAACTAAACACAACGGCATAACGCGGTTTGGTTTCAGCCAGTTGACTGCATAACTTATCTAGCACTGTTTCGACTCGATTTTTAAAATGTGGCCAAGATTCATCGTATTCATGATGAAATTCTCCGCCTGTCCAACGTTCAATAGCACCTTCAAAAATTTTAGATAAATAAGCACGCGGGTTTTCATGCTTAGATACATCTTCTTTTAATAAATGCGGCTGGTTAAATCGAGGTTCATATTGAGCAAAAACTTGCTGATGATTAAATTCATTCCATGCGTTATCTGTATCAACTTGTGCTTCTGGAAAGCATTCAGCCAATGCAAGATTGGCTGTTTGTTGATGACGTTGCATGGAGCCCGCAACCACATAAGGACTTTCTTTTAAAATACGGTCGAAATACTGTCCCAGCACCTTAGCCTGTAGCTCACCGTTGGGAGAAAGCTTGTCATAGCTTTCCGCACCAAAAGAAGCCTGACCGTGCCGAATTAAATATATCGTGGTCATTTCCCTAAAATATCCTTCATTTTTTCAATATATTTTTGTGCCACGTCATTGGCTTCAAGTTTTTGCAAACCAATAAGTTTTAAGGCACGAATATGCAAAGCATGGATCACAATCCAAAAATCTTTAAATGCCGGATTATTGGTTTGCTTGTGGTAAAAGCGATAATAAATTTGCTGTGCAATTACCGCTAAACGGAAAATGCCGAACACTTCATAAAAGGTCCAATTGTCCGTTTGAAGACCAGTTTTTTCTAAGTAATATTCAACGACTTCTTTACGGCTAAACATACCTTTCAAGTTAGTCGGCTGGCGTCGAGTCGCTTTAAAAATTGCGTTATCGCCACTTTCAACCCAATACGCTAAAGCTGAACCCAAGTCCATCAATGGATCGCCAAGCGTAGCCATTTCCCAATCCAATACGCCAATCACTTGGGTAGGATCATTTGGATCTAATATCACGTTATCAAAACGCCAATCGTTATGAATTACACAGGTTTTAGAGTCAGCAGGAATATTGTCTTTGAGCCAATTACGGACATATTTAAAAGAAGGAACATTTAAGGTTTTGGCTTTTTCATAGCGTGCGTCCCAACCTTCCACTTGACGACGACAGTATCCATCGCCCTTACCTATTTTTTCTAAAGCGGTGCCTTCATAAGGCACTTGATGCAGTTCAATTAACTTATCGATGACGTTGGTACACAACGCTCGAACTTGAGTTTCATCAAAATTAATTTCTTTGGGTAAGTTTGCACGTGGAATGATACCTTCTACGCGTTTCATTACATAGAAATCACAGCCAATCACTGATTCGTCCTGACAAAGTGCCACCATCTCAGGGAGTACAGGATAAAATTCAGATAATGCCTTCTGAACGTTATACTCACGTGCCATATCATGTGCAGACTTGGCTTTGGTGCCTTTCGGTGGACGACGTAAAATTAAATCAGCATTGTCGTATTTTAAGCGATAAGTCCAATTTGATGCACCACCTGAATATTGAGTGACTTCTACAGGCCCTTCTATTTCAACGCCATGTTCAATCAACCAATTTCCTACAGCACGGACATCCAGTTCTTCACCCTCACGAACTGAACCGCCTACATCGATCACTGACATGCTTTTCTTCCTAAACTTGAATCTATCATGATGATAAAAATATAATTTTCTATAGTTTTATAGCATGGACAACTCAGGGTTGCCATGCCAAATATGTGACTACAACTTGTTTATTTTTTACGGCGGCTGCTGTAACCGCGCTTTGCCAATTCTAATTTAGCAATCATACCTTTATGCACTTCATCAGGGCCATCAGCTAGACGCAGTGAACGTGCTTGCGCAAAGAAACCTGTGAGCGGTGTATCTCGAGAAACCCCAGCACCACCGTGGATTTGAATCGCCATATCGACAACTTTTTCTAAGACACTCGGCGCAACTACTTTAATTGCAGAAATCTCGGTTAATGCAGCCATATTCCCTAGAGTATCCATTTTATATGCTGCATAAAGGGTCAGTAAACGTGCCTGATCAATCGCAACACGTGCTTCTGCTACGCGTTCTAAATTGCCACCGAGTTTTAAAATTTCTTTACCAAAAGCAGTACGGCTCATACCGCGGTCAATCATCAGTTCTAGCGATTTTTCAGCAGCACCAATACAACGCATACAATGATGAATACGGCCTGGGCCTAAACGACCTTGTGCAATTTCAAAACCTTGACCTGCACCGCCAATAAAGTTTGCAACAGGAACACGCACATTTGTGAAGCTAATTTCACCATGTCCATGTGGTGCATCGTAGTCGCCAAAGACCGGAAGCATACGTTCGATTTTGACTCCATCCGTATCTACTGGAACTAAAACCATTGAATGCTGATGATGACGGTCTTTGCTTTCATCTGGTGTATGCGCCATAAAAATAATGATTTTGGCATTAGGATCACCTAAACCTGAAGACCACCACTTACGGCCATTCAATACAATTTCGTCGCCTTCAACGACAGCCGTAGCTTCCATATTGGTGGCATCACTTGAAGCAACAGCAGGTTCTGTCATACAAAATACCGAACGGATTTTGCCGTCCAGTAATGGTGTTAACCATTGCTGCTTTTGTTCTTCAGTACCATAGCGCCAAATCACTTCCATATTGCCGCTGTCTGGTGCATTGCAATTGAATACCGTAGGTGCAAGTAAGCTACGGCCTGAAAGTTCTGCGATGTGCGCATATTCTTGTACAGATAAACCTTGCCCAAGTTCAGAACAAGGTAAGAACATATTCCATAAGCCTGCAGCTTTGGCTTTATCCTTTAAAACCTCTAACTGTGCTGGCCATTGCCATTTGGTCCAATCACCACCTTGGTTCAGCTCATGAACTTCTGCCCAAAACTCAGTTTCTACAGGCTCAATTTCATCTTTAATAAATTTTTTTGTTCTTTCAATATAATCTTGTGCACGTGCAGAAAGTTCAAACATGACAACATCCTTTAAATATTATGTTCTTTACGCTTTACAACACCATAACCTGAAATCTAATATGAACAAAATGATTTAATTCAATAGATAAACATGAATAGTATTCATAAAAACACCGTCATCGATATGGGTGTTTTCCACCGTATGGATATCAATTTATATCCACTTTATATCGCAATTTATGAACAAAAAAGCATTTCAAAAGCTGCGCAAATATTGTGTATTACTCAATCTGCAGCGAGTCATGCACTTCAACGTTTAAGACAACATTTACAAGATGACTTGTTTGTACGTGCTGGGGCAAAAATGCTTCCGACCCCATTTGCCGAGCAGATTTATCCTGTAATTAAAAATGCGCTTATTGCGATTCAAAGTATTTCTATCCAAAAACAACAATTTACGCCGTCCATGGTACAGAGCTTGAAAATTGCGGTACATGATGAAATTGAACCGATCATTTTTCCCAAGTTAGTTGAACACTTTCAACAGCAACAGTTTCAGATCCAATTTTCCAGTATCAAATTAGATCGCAAAACCATTGTGGCTGACCTTGCTGCACAGCAAATCGATTTTGCTATTGACCTTGAGCAAAACTTTGGTGAAAAGATTAATTTTCAAACCTTAGTTGAAGACCAATTCGTGGTTTGTAGTCAACATCCCAAAATGGATGAACATATTTATCTTTCGGCTCCTCATATTGGGGTTTCTTCCCGACGTGCAGGTGTATTAGTTGAAGATATTTATTTAAATCGTAAAAAACACTCTAGAGAGATTTTTTTACGCTGTCAGCATTACTCTACTGCGCTACAAATTTTGGCACAGCAGCCCAAAACGATATTGACGATTCCGCAAAATATTTTGACGCATTTACAAGTTGCTCCCGAACTGAATATTTTTGATGTACCTGTAGACTTGCCGAAAATTAAATTAGGGATGTATTGGCATAATGATTTGGAATTAAATTCACGGCATGTCTTTTTGCGAAGCGAAATTTCTAAAATATTTGCTTAGGCTATTTTCCAATGAGATACCACTTTGCTTAGGCTATTTACATGGATTTAGATTGAATTTTGCGTGATGAAACTTGCTGTATATTTATAGATCAAATGCTGATTATTTAATGTATTTTTAACTGACCGCCGGTTTATTCGACAGCCATAAATCATGAGTTCTTATAAAATCTAAACTCCTGTTTTTATGCGATATGACTTCGTTCATATCATTATGTATGCTTTCAAATCTCTCCGCGAATTGGCTCATGGCTTTAGGTGCAGTACTGTGCCTGATCACAGTCTATGTTCTTTATAAAGTCACCATTTTCTTAAAGGATTTTTTCCAACCTTTTAAGAAAGGAAAATCGTACCTCTGCCGTGTATCCGATATTAGTGATGGAGATACCCTCACCTGCTATCGGATGAATCTAAGACGTTCTAAAACCAAACTTCGCTTTGCTTATGTGGATGCGCCAGAATCGACACAAGCCTACGGTAAAGAGTCTGCACGCCTGATCAAATCTATGGTTTACAAGAAATTTGTTCGCGTAAAAATTACTGATGTAGACCGTTATGGCCGCTGCGTTGGGGTCATTTATCGCTATCGTAAATGCATGAATGAAGAGATGGTAAAACGTGGGGCTGCATGGGTGTACGAAGAATACATCCGTGACCAAAAGCATTTGAACTATATGATGAATTTACAAAGCAAAGCACGTAAACAAAAGAAAGGTTTGTGGAAAGCCAGTCGTCCAATGCGCCCTAAAGAGTATCGTAAATTACATAAATAACAGACCACAGTGCAGCATGGCTAAGGAATATTTGATGACTTAGCCATGTCTAATATTTGACCTTTTTTTACTTCGCTATACAATAATGCTGCCCTTTTGGGCATAGAAAATAAATTAGATAATTAAAATTGGAATAATAATGACTGAACTTACTTCAAGCGAATTGAATCCGTTTCAACAAGATCAAAATATTCAGCCTCAAATTCAAAAAGCCGATCATCCCCTGTCTCCTGAAGGACGTTTTGGCCGCCTGTCTTATTTAGCGTGGTTATTTATCATTAGTATGATTTATACCTGCCTATTAGGCATCAGCGTCGCGCTGGGACTTTTTGCATTTTTCAATTCAGCAGAACGTAGTATTGAAGCACTTTTTAATTCATTCTTAGGAGTCAGTGCGATCGCTCTGATTGTCGTTTCCATCGTTGCAATGTTTGTCGCAATGATCTGCATTACGATTCGTCGTTTACATGATCTAAATAAAAGTGGTTGGCTCTGTTTAATTTTTCTCATCCCACTGGTCGGTACCATCTTTAGCATTTATGTGATGGCTGCAAAAGGCACCGAAGGTGAAAATAAATTTGGTATTAAGCGTCCAACGGAACAAACAGAGAAAGTTATTGGGTCATTGTATCTAATCCTGATGATTGTTTATTTATTGGTCATGATCCCATTGATGTTCAATATGCAAAGTATGATGAACAATTTAGAACAAGCGCAATTACAAGAACAAGCAATGATGTCTGAAGGTGAACCTGAAGAATTAACAGATGAACAACTTGCGGCTTATTTAGAGCAAGCTGAATCAGAAGGTGAAGAACTTGCTTATGCAGATGGTGAAAGTGTAGAAATTTCAGAAAATGCAGACAGTTCAGCAGAAGATGCTGCAGAAGCTTCTGTAGAATAAACTCGCATTATTAAGGTATCAATTCAACGATATGCATTGAACGATAAGCTTTAAATGAAATGTTATACAAGAAAACCTGTGTGCGCGCAGGTTTTTTTATACCTGTTTTTTATGCTTTGAGTTGTTCACTTGAATTGAAAATAAATTAGGCGTACAGTTGCGATAATTTAGTTACCCTAGTTAACTATCATGAATACCTCATTAGGTTTCCGCTCTTCACTTCTGCGCTGTGCGCGTCTCATAAGTGATGAAATCAACACGATTTTATTGCCCTATCAATTGAACTATTCGCTTTGGCAAGTCATGTTTGTCATCCGTGAAAAAACCGCTTGTACATCTATTGAAATGGCTGAATATTTAAACGTATCCAAGCCATCCATCACTAAGCGTGTCAAAATTCTTGCGCAGATGGATATTTTGAGTCATGTACAAACTAACGATAAACGTCAAAAGAAAATGATGCTCAGCGAGACTGGACGTGAGTTATTTCAGCAATGTGCAAAAGACATAGATGCCTTTGAGCAGCGCCTGATCGCGCCAGTAGCAAGCCAAGATATCCAACACTCCATTCAAATTTTACACCGTGTCATGCAAGAACTTGAACAAAACACTATAGGTGATGATCATGCAAGATAACGCACCACTTTGGACTCGAAATTTTATTTTAGTCAGCGCCATTAACTTCCAATTGGTTTTAACCTTTTATCTCTTGGTTGTGGTGATCGTGGGCTATGCGGTGGCTGAATTGGGTGCGACTACAGCCCAAGCAGGTTTAGTTTCAGGCTTGTTCATTGTCGGCACATTGGTCGGGCGTTTATTGGTGGGTAAGTTCCTAGAACGTTTTGGTCGTAAAACAACACTGATCGTTGGTTTAATTGGCTTTTTAGTCTTTTCTGGTTTTTACTTCATTCAGTTTGGCGTCGGCATGTTGCTTTTCATACGCTTTATGCATGGCTTTATGATGGGTATGGCATCAACAGTGCTGGGTACCTTAATTGCTCAAATCTTACCGGCTACACGTCGCGGTGAAGGCATTGGCTACTACAGCATGAGTAGTACTTTAGGTACAGCTATTGGGCCATTTCTTGCCATTTGGATGATGTTACACATTGGTTATCACGCGATTTTTATCGTTTCTACGATTATCGCATTGAGCTGCCTATTGGTTGCCTTGCTGATTCAAGTGCCCGATTTACCCAAAATCAATAAATCCCTCGATACTGTTGAAGCTGTCAAAAAACCGAGTTGGATTGCTCAATTTGTAGAACCTAAAGCATTACCGATATCGTTCATCATGCTTTTCGCTTCAATCTGCTATTCAGGCGTATTGTCTTTCATTAACTTCTATGCCAAAGAAATCGATTTGGTTGAAACAGCCTCGTTTTTCTTTTTGATATATGCCATTGCGATTTTAATTTCTCGCCCATTTACAGGCCCGTTGATGGACCGTAAAGGTGAAAATGTAGTGATCTACCCTGCTTTTGTGATTATGGGCGTGGCATTGGTATTACTCAGCATCACTCAGAGTTCATGGATGCTTTTACTTTGTGCAGGCCTACTTGGACTCGGTTATGGCAATATTCAGTCGGTCTGCCAAACAGTTGCCGTGAAAAGTGCACCGCTTGAACGTATGGGCTTTGCCACTTCGACTTTCTTTATCTTTTTAGATGCCGGTTTAGGCTTTGGGCCATACTTTATCGGTAAATTGCTCGACCATATTGGTTACTCACAATTGTATTTGTATAGCGCATTTGCTGCCTTTGCATGTATTGGTACCTACTACATTTTACATGGTCGTTATGCCGTTCGAACCGCTTAAACTGTATTTAAACATCAAATCGTCGGCTGAAACGTCGACGATATTCTAAGGGGCTCAGCCCCGTTTTTTTTTTGAAATAACCGTCGAAATGAGCTTGGGTCACTATAGCCGACCTCTCGCATAATCAGATCTAATGCGTGTCCCGTTTCTTCTAAACGCTTTCGTGCAGCTTCTATCCGTATTGATTGTAAGTATTGATTGGGAGGAATATCCAAAGCCGTTTTAAAATGTCGAATCAATGTCCTCGTTGTCACATTAAACTGCGCCGCAAGTTCATCTAAGACTATATTTTCATGATAATGCTGTTCCAACCAATCTTGAACTTTTTGCACTAAACCATCCTGATGCGGTTTAGATATTTTCAATAATGAATAGGACAACTGACTATCACGACGATAATCCAATACAAATGATTTTGCCGTGTGGATTGCCGTTTCAAAACCATAAAAACGTTCGATTAGGTGCAGTCCCAAATCAAACCATGCTAAGCCCCCGCCTGCACAGTAAATATTTTGGTCATGGCTAATGAGCTGATCTGCATTCAGTCTTACCAAAGGATAGCGTTCACGAAACATTTGCTGAAAGCCCCAATGCGTCGTTGCCTGCTTACCATCTAAAAGCCCTGCTTCTGCCAGAAAAAAATTACCCGTACAATTTCCTGCGATCAGTCCGCTTTGTAATTGACGAGTTTTTAATAACTCGATTAGTGCTGAATTTTGCGCTAAAACATCTAAAATCGCCGCGCCTATCGTTGGAACAATGATGATATCTGCATCTGTTATTTTAGAAAATGCTAAATCTGCATAAAGCTTGATGCCATTAATACATTGCACAGCTTGACCATGTTGTGAGGCAATTTTAACCTGAAATAGCCTCTGCACATTCTGTTTTTGGATCCGGTTCCAACTGACACCCGCCATTGCAAATAGATCAACAACCCCAGTAATCGCGGAAGCCAAAGCACCATCAAATGCTAAAATTATGATTTTCTTCATTTAAAGTTCAAATTATCAAAATGTCATTTTTGACTTATTAAGTGTCATTATTGACAATTCTATATCTAAAAATCAACTGCTAGGCTTAAGGCATAAAATTCGACCCGATTAGAGATTGAGCAATGGCGCAGTTAATCAATGACAAAGATTTAAATTTTTTGCTATTTGACGTGTTTAAAGCGCAAGACTTAACGCATTACCCACGTTTTGCTGAGCATGATGCTGAAACCTTCAAAAGCATCCTAGAAACTGCACAAGGTATTGCTCAAGACTTTTTTGCACCCCATAACGCAACAGCCGATCAAAACGAACCTACGTTTGATGGTCAACAGGTTAAAACCATTGCTGAAGTCAAAACGGCATGGAAGCAATTTGCAGATGCCGGCTTGCTTTGTGCACAGCATGATTATGATGCAGGCGGTATGCAACTTCCGACTTTGATCAACATGGCTGCAAATGCTTATTTCATGTCAGCAAATCCTTCATCAGTGGCTTATTCATTTCTAACCGCTGCGGCTGCAAATGTGATTCAAGCTTTCGGTACGACTGAACAAAAAGATAGGTTTGTACCGCATATGTTCAGTGGTCGCTTTGCAGGAACGATGGCCATGACTGAACCTGATGTGGGTTCATCTTTAGGTGATTTGACCACAAAAGCTATACCGCAAGCCGATGGTACCTACCTCATCAAAGGCCAAAAGATGTTTATTTCAGGGGGTGACCAAGACATCACTGAAAATATCGTCCATTTGGTCCTTGCTCGCATCCAAGATGCACCTCAGGGCGTAAAAGGTATATCTCTGTTTATTGTTCCGAAGTTTAAAACCCTGAGCGATGGTTCACTTGCAGGCGCCAATGACGTTCAACTGGCTGGCTTATTACATAAAATGGGCTACAGAGGTACAACATCGACAGTACTGAGCTTTGGTGAAAAAGACCAATGTACAGGCTATCTGATTGGTGAAGCAGGTGCTGGTCTTAAATATATGTTTAAGATGATGAATGAAGCACGAGTCGGTGTCGGCTTAGGTGCAGCCATGATTGGATACCGTGGCTATTTAGAGTCACTCGAATATGCCAAAAACCGTCCACAAGGTCGCTTAGTATCAGATAAAAATCCTGCCTCAAAACCTGTCAATATTATTCAACATACAGATGTTAAACGGATGCTTTTGGCACAAAAATCCTATGTGGAAGGCGCACTCGCATTATGCCTATTTGCTGCACGATTAATTGATGAACATCAAGCCGCTAACAATGAAGACAGCGCGTTGTTATTAGATTTGATTATCCCTGTCGTCAAATCATTCCCTTCCGCCTATGGACCAAAAGCCAATGATTTAGCCATTCAAGTTTTAGGTGGCGCTGGCTATACCCGCGAATATCCACTTGAACAATGCTATCGCGACAACCGCTTAAATCCGATCCATGAAGGTACATTTGGTATTCAATCTTTGGATTTGTTGGGTCGTAAGCTTTGGCAGCACAACAGCAGAGGTTTGATGCTGTTATTACAACGTATGCAAAATACGATTGATCAAGCTCAACATCCAAAAACGGAAGCGCTTGCAGCGATTTTTTCAGGGCATTTAAACACGGTGAAGAAAACCACACAAAGTTTGGGACAAGTCCTCGCACAAGGTCGTGTCGATCAGGTACTGGGTAATTCTGCCTTGTATCTAGACATGATGGGCAAAGTCATCATTTCATGGCTATGGCTTGAAATGGCTAATCAAGCTCTTGTGAAATTTGAACATTCAGATTTAGCTGAAGATCAACAATTCTTAGCCGGTAAATTACAAGCCGCGCAATATTTTATCCGCTGGGAATTACCTGAAATAGAGCACCAAGCCAAGTTATTGCTAGAACTTGATGATACTTGCCTCAACATGCAAGAAAGTTGGTTCTAGTCACCCGTTTAGCTCAGTCCTCAATGGGCTAATCTGGACAAGGTTTTCACGGATGAAAATCTTGTCCAACCCTATCTATTTCAATATAACTGCAATAAAAAAGGAACATAGTTTCGTTCCTTTTTTATCAAGATAGTGTGCTATACGCCGCAATTATTGGAAGACTTTAAAACGAGCGGCATCATCCATATAGCCTTTTTCTTTCGCTTCACCTTCCACTGAACCAAAAACCAATTGAGCACGAAGTTTCCAATGCGCAGGAATGTCCCATTCAGCATGTACTTGTTCATCCACAATTGGGTTGTAATGCTGTAGTGATGCGCCTAAACCTTCGGTGTGTAACGCAGTCCAAGTCGCAAATTGGGCAATGGCAGTTGAATGTTCTGCCCAAATTGGAAAGTTTTCTGCATAAGAAGGAAACTGTGCTTGTAGAGCACTGACCACATCTAAATCTTCAAAGAACAGAACCGTACCCAATCCTGCTGCAAAACTTGCCATTTTATCCGTGGTCTTCGCAGCACTTTCTTCATCTTTTGCATAAGATTTTAATTTGTCAGCGACTAAGCCCCAAAATTTTTCGCTTTCACCATTAAATAAAATAACAGCACGAGAAGATTGTGAATTAAATGAAGACGGGCTTTGTTTAATCGCTGTTTGGATCAAATCAGTTAAATATTCTGTGCTTTGGCTTACATTGTCCCCAATAGCATAAATAGTGCGACGTTTGCTTATCAGGTCAATAAACTGATTTGACATATAAAATGATCCTTTAGAATATAATGTGCAGATGAGTCAGAAACATTTGGAATGATAAGTATCGCGACTTTCCAAATGTTGGAATGCTTCTCTTGCTTGATGGGTCACTATGAAACAGTCACTTGTCGAAGTAAATCTGAAGTTCTGCTGTACATATAAAAAATCCTCCTAAGCGGAGGAATTTCGACTAAAACCTTATGAAGTTTAGAATTTTGCTTCTAGCACATTCGCTGACACTTTGTTTTTCCAAAGCTCACGTAAAGTCGGTAGATAGAATTTTTCACCTAGCTCAACCAACTCTGCATCAATCAAACCATGAACTTCGTGCATGAATAGATAATCCATTTCAACAGTTTGTAATTTTGACTGTGCTTTTTTATATTCTTTGCGCTTTTGCTGTGCTTTTTTTACCAAGTTATCTGCATAAGCACGGTCTTTATATTGGGCAATAGCATTCAAACGTAGTTCGATTACGCCCCAACCACTGAGTAGCAATTTAAATTTTTCAAAATCTGTCGTTGTCGATTCCCAGCTCATTTCTTCTAGATTTTCATTTTCAGGCAAAACTGGTAGCAAAAGCTCCATAACACTTGGGAAAATCTTTTTAAAATTCAAAACAAATTTAACAGGATGCTCGCCCGGATAGTCTTTAAATTGAACGTTCTTTTGGACATCTGTCAAATAGATGGTGAGCATTGGGGGAAATCCTTAAATAAAACACTGTCTTGCAAATATTTATTCAAACAAATGTCAAATAGCAACGAAAACAGAAAAAGAAAGGCATTTTAACAAGTGTGCCAATGAATTCAAAGCCCAATCCAATGAATTGCTCGCTTCATCATCAGGCCTTTCTTCATTTTGTTCGTTCCCCTATTTTTAATAAATCGTCTGGTTTCTATACATACATTTCAAGATGAATATGAATCCAAAGAATCTGTGTTAGGCAATAACTAGTTGAAAAATAATTCAATCATATATCCAATAAAAAGAGAGGCTGAGTATGAGTCAGCCTCTCAAATTATTTTCAAACACTCTAATTGAATGATCTTAAAACTATTTATTTGGTATTGGGTGAAACCATTTGCTCAGGACGAACCACTTCATCAAATTGCTCTGCAGTGACTAAACCGAGTTCTACCGCAACTTGTTTTAGAGTTTTACCTTCTTTATATGCAGTTTTAGCAACTTTTGCAGCATTTTCATAACCAATTACAGGATTGAGTGCCGTAACTAACATTAATGAATCATGTAAGAAATGGTCGATTTTTTCACGGTTTGGCTCAATGCCTACTGCACAGTGGTCATTAAAGCTATTACATGCATCTCCAAGGAGTTGAATAGATTGCAATAAGTTAAAGGCAATAACAGGCATAAACACGTTTAATTCAAAGTTACCCGATGCCCCAGCAACATTAATGGTTGTGTCATTTCCAAGTACTTGAGCAACCACCATCGTCATGGCTTCACTTTGAGTTGGATTGACCTTACCTGGCATGATGCTTGAGCCTGGTTCATTTTCTGGAATGCGTAGCTCACCAAAACCACAGCGTGGGCCACTGGCTAACCAGCGCACGTCATTGGCGATTTTATTTAAACTTACAGCAAGTGTTTTTAAAGCCCCCGATGCAAATACAGCAGCATCACGTCCTGCAAGTGCTTCAAATTTATTGGGTGCAGTTACAAATGGCAAACCCGTTTGCTTCGCAAGTTCTGCTGCTGCTTTTACAGCATATTCAGGATGTGCGTTGAGACCTGTACCCACCGCTGTTCCGCCTAGTGGTAATTCATACAGCCCTTCTAAAGCTTGATTTAAACGCTTCAAACCATGATCGAGCTGTGAAACATAGCCACTAAACTCTTGGCCTAATGTTAAAGGCGTTGCGTCCTGTAAATGTGTACGGCCAATTTTAACAATATCTTTAAATTCTTTAGATTTCGCTTCTAAAGTATTACGCAGTTTCGTTACAGCAGGAATTAAAAGCTCATTGATTTGTAGGCTTGCAGCCACATGAATTGCGGTTGGGAATGAATCGTTGGTCGATTGAGCACGATTGACATGATCATTGGGATGGACAGGTTTTTGTGAGCCCAACGGATTACCCAGTTTTTGATTGGCAATATTGGCAATTACCTCATTACAGTTCATGTTACTTTGCGTACCTGAACCAGTTTGCCAAACTACCAGTGGAAATTGTGCATCCCATTGACCTGAGATCACTTCTTCGGCTGCATTGACGATATAACCAGAAAGTTCTTTAGGGATTTGACCCAATGCTGCGTTGGTGATCGCTGCTGATTTTTTAACGAGACCCATTGCACGAATCATTGGACGCGGTAAACGTTCACCACCAATTTTAAAGTTTTGCAAACTACGCTGTGTTTGTGCACCCCACATCGCATCGCTAGGTACTTCAACATCGCCCATTGTGTCATGTTCAATACGTGTTTGCATAAATGACCTCATATCCTTATCTATAAACTTGAACGTCTGTGCAGAATCAAATTCTGCTGATAAATACAGTTTAGGTAACTTGCTTAAGTTTGTAAATAATAACCATTATCAATTACAAGTGTTTTATATGATAACCTTTATCGTGATTTTATAAGGAAAATCATACTCAATGATGATTTTTTTCCAATACAAGACGAGTTAATTACCTCTTAATGTTTGTTGATAGAAACGCCATTCATCTTCTAGCATTTTCTTTAAATCTTGTTCAGGCTGCCAATCAAAAGTACTTTTCGCTTTCTGTGTACTTGCCCCAAGCTGGTCATATTCATGGCTTGGATAAAAAGTAGATTCGACAGTCTTAATCTCGGCCTTAGTTACTTCTGAAAGCGTATCTAATAGTTGCTGTATCGAAACCAACTCACCTGAAATATTAAAAGCCTCACAGGCGAATTGCTGCTGCGACAACCATTGCAAACATTGCCACACCGCCTTACAACAGTCGAGTACATGCAAGAAACTCCGTTCCACAGTACCATCTCCAGTTTTAGCTTGTTTGCGAAGTTCGATAAAATCTCGTTGTAAAGCCCCGACTTGCATCGCAAGCGGCACGATATTTTTTGGCAATGGCGCTACAAACTCACCTAAAACTGCATGCTCGAAAGCACCTGCGACGTTTCCTAAACGTAAAATCGCAATTTTCCACTCATTATCAGTACGTGCCGTATCCCGTATAATTTCTTCCACCATTTGTTGAGATTTCACATAGGGATTTGGATAGGTAAAATTGATTTCTGTGTCTTCTGTTAATTCTGCCGACGACTGACCATATACCGCTAAACTTGATAAATGGATCAGTGTTCGTACACCAGTTCGCTGCATGGCACGCAGCAAACTCATGATACAACTGACATTATCATTATAATATTCAAGTGGTTTAAGGACGGATTCTTCCAATGACTTAAAGCCTGCCGTATGAATGACAGCATCGACGTTATATTGTTCAAATACTTTATTGAGTGCGGGAGTATTGCGAATATCGAGTTTGACAAAAGGCACATACATACCTGAAATAAATTCTAGTCGTTCAAGTGTTTGTAAATTCGCATTGGATAAATTATCCACAATAATGACTTCTTGACCTTGAGCCATTAAACTCAAGGCTATATGTGAGCCTATAAAGCCTAAACCACCAGTCACTAAAATCATTGTTTAGATACTCCTTATAGTTATCAAGCTTTTACAAATCTTTGGCATCATCTCGGTGTCGTCACCAACTTATCTACAGATCTAAATTTTGAAACTTCGCCTCAGCATTTTTCATGAGCCGAACAATCTGCAAGAGCATTCTTGTTTTATCTTACTGCTTTAGAATTTTGACTGTGTTGCAGTTATGGATATTAACTGTATTTGATTTACGACAAATGACCTAGCTAGCGATCCATTTAGAAGACATCACAAGTTTTCGTGGCATTTGAGTTGAAGTCTTTTTGAAGAAGATATTTAATAATAGTTACATTGCGAAGCATGTTAGACAGCAACAAAATATTAGAAATGATCTTAATCGAATGAGCAAATTGAATTGAGCAGTCTGACTATTTTTGAGGTCGAGAAGCAGGATGTTGGCAATGTAACTATAGCAGCAGCAAAAGTTTGAAATCGCAAATATCTAGCAAACTTAATTTAGCGGATATAGCCTTTTTAATCATGGCTGAGAATAGGAACTCGTAAACTTTTAAAATCATGCTCACCAAATAAGACCCATATTTTCGCCATAAAGACAGTCCAACAAAATTCAGCAAAACCGCAATGATCAGCGCTCCCTCCATATCCATTGGATAATGCACACCTAAATAGACTCTCGACCACGCCACAAGAAAAGCGAAAGCTAGAAATACATAGCCGACAGCTTTTTGCTTTGAAAAAATATAAGAAAATGCAATCGTACTAAAAAACAGCATGTGATCACTCGGGAATGATCCATTCGGTGAATGTTCTATAATCGTGCGTCCAACATCCAAGACAAAGGGCCTAGGATAGTAAAAGAAACTTGAAATCACTTGGCTGATTAGAAATGCGACAATTGTAAAAACAGTGGCTTTAACGATTTGTTTTTTGGTGTCAAAACTGACTTTAAACCAAGCCAAAAACATCAAAAGAATCACGATATAAAATAGATCATTGGCTATAAATATGGCAAAAGAAATGGTGAAATCTAAAGCATTGTCCGAAGCATTGATTGAATTAAATAAACTTAAGTTAAATTTCTCTATATTCATGAGATGGTTTAAAAAATGAAAAGATCATAGCTCTCTGTAAAATCAAAAATTGCGTTTTATTCATATAAAGATTTTTCAGTATGTAACCGCACAGTTTATTTATGAAAAACTGACGGCTTGAGGCTGAATCCAAATTAAATCCAATGTTATACCAATCGTTCTATTTGAAGAAAAATTTGCAATGGCAGTGCTGCCTAAATAAGCAAAACTTTGCAAATGTTCAGATCATTGAGTAAATCATTGTATACTAGCTTTTTCTTCTGAACTCAGAACAAACTGTCGATCTAGACCGTTTATTCATTTAGTGAATTTCGATGAGTACTCTATTACTAATTACCTCCTCACCCACTTCGATATTGGCTTGGCATGCTTTGGGTCTTGCCCAAGCGCTGAAGCAGAAAGGCGAAAACTTTCGGGTTTTTTTCTATCAAGATGGTGTAAATGTGGCAAATGCCCTGCAATGGGTGCCAGATGATCAACGCAAACTCAGTAGTGAATGGCAAAAACTCAGCATTCGCTTACCTGTTTGTGTAAGTGCAGCGCTCGCACGTGGGATCACAGATCAGGAAAATGCACAGCGTCACAATATTCAGCAACATAATCTAGCTGAGCAATTTGAACTTGTGGGCCTAGGCGAACTTGCCGATGCCGTCCAAGCTGCTGACCGTTTATTGCAATTCTAAGTATTTTGATTGCCGCGCATTTGTAGCATTGAAAAGGAAAATTACGTGAAATCTGTACTGGTTGTTTTAACCCATGCAAATCTTGCAAGCTTACAAGTACATGAAAGTCTTTCTGCGACCATGGTGCTTGCAACCTTCGGTTGTGACGTTAAAGTGTTGCTTAAAGATGCTGCCCTAAGCTTACTTCAAGCAGAACAAGAGTTTAGTCAGTTCAAGCATGCATTTAAACTCGCATCCAACATGGTTGATAGCTTTGAATTTTATGATCTCACCCCGATTTATATTGAACAAAAAAATTCACAGCATCCATTTGTGATCAACAGTGAACAAGAGCTTGAGTTTGTTCAATTTAATACCGAATTAATTCAACAATTTGATCATGTGTTGTATTGGTAAAAGAGGAATGATGATGTCAAATTCTACGCTGTATTTAGTCCAAGCCAGCTATGCCAATACCCTACAGCACATCCAGCAGTTAGCCAGTTTAATCAACCCTGAAGATGTGATCATCTTGATGGGTGAAGCAGTCTTACATATTGCAGATGAACAAATTCAGCAATTTGGCACATGTTATGTACTTGAAAATGATGCTGAGATTTTAGGTAAAACTATGAATTATAGTCATATGAAAGTGATTAACTATGCTGCTTTTGCTGATCTATGCCTTAGATTTAAAAGATGTATTTCACTCAAATAATTTGTGTAAAAGCGATCCATTTCTACAATCTTCTCTTTTGGAATGAATATGAATCTTGAATTAGACCAAGATGGCCATTTGGTGGATTACACTATTTGGAATGAAGCTGTTGCCCAAGAACTGGCTAAAAGTTTAGAGCTTGAGTTAAGCCCTTGGCATTTTGAAGTTTTACAAGCTGTGCGACAGTTTTATCAACAGTTTGGTCACTCACCGGCAACTCGCCCACTCATTAAATTTTTAATGAAAACGGTAAGCGCTGATATTAATAATGCGGTGTTACAAGACAAATTTAACACGGGTTTGGTCGCTCGGCATTTAAGTCGTTTAGCGGGAATCCCTAAGCCTGCAAATTGTTTGTAATTTTAAAGCAATCTAAATACTGCTTAGGCTATTTTGGCTAAATAGATGCAAATCAGCATCTTGAAGAAAGCCATAAAACAGCTTAGGCAGGTTTTAATTGGTTGAGAGCGATGTAATAGGCTTGGGTAAATATCGGTTTGACCTGTTTGGCTTGGATCGGTTCAGCACAACATGAGCACACCAAAACCGGTTTAAATTTTTGCCCACATGCCTGATGCACATATTCAACAGGTGATCCTAAGCCCTGATCCATATATTGATCAGCCCAATGGGTCATAGCTAGAAGGATGGGATACAAATCTAAGCCTTTTTGAGTCAGCCGATATTCAAACCGTTCCTGACGCTCGACATAAGCAACTTTGGTTAAAATACCCTCTTCAACCAAACGCTTTAATCGGTCAGATAACACATGACGCGTCACACCGAGATTTTGTTGAAAGTCATCAAAACGTCGAATGCCCATAAATGCATTACGGATAATCAACATGGTCCAACGATCCCCTAGCACTGAAAGTGCACGAGCGATTGAACACGGTTGTTGACCAATATCATCCCATTTCATTTTATGAACCATCAAAAATAACGACCAACACCCAATTTAATTCATGCCTGTTGATTTTGCAAAATCCTTTTCAATAATCTTTGATGTACAAATCATAAATCCACCATCGTTTCAACGCATTCATTTTATCTGCTTGATCTGTAAATGAACTAAAAATGTATTTTGTCTTTATTGTCCTCAATTATTTCTAGCCATGCACGCGTTGCGGGACTCATGGCAACAGTGGTATTCCAGGCCATACTGAGTTTCCAGTCTAGGTTTGGATTTTCTAATTCAGCCATATGGTATTTTGCCGCATCAAGTTGTTCACAATAAATTTTAGGCAGGAGTGCAATGCCGACATTTGAATCTACCATTTTGGCGATGAAGTCCCACTGGCTACTTTTACACACTACATTTGGCTCAAATCCGACGTAATTTGCCGCCTGTATAATGATGTCATTGAGTGTAAAGGTATCGTCATACAATAAAAAAGATTCTTCTTTTAATTCAATCAACGAAACGGTTTTTCGCTTACGCCACTGTGAGTTTTTTTTAGATAATAAACATAAAGGTGACTCCATCACTGGAATACCACTTAACACCGGTTTCAAGTGACCCAAAATGATCCCGACATCGACCTGTTTTTTTAAAATGGCATTTTCAATACCTGTTGCCCCTACCTCAAAAAAGCTCAATTCAATATTCGGGTATTTTTTATGAAACAGCGCGATTAACTGACTAAACATCACCGATGCCAATGGCGGTAAACCTAGAGTCAATTTACCTTGTTTTAAGGCACGAACTTGGGTGACTGTATCAAGCATCCGTTGTTGTTCATTCAATATCACTAAAGCATGCTGATAAATCTGCTCTCCCATATAGGTGAGCTGCGCTTCCCTTTTACGCCCTGCTTCACCTTTATGAAATAAAGGCACGCCGATCTCATCTTCTAACTGACGAATTAATTTACTAATGGTCGGCTGAGTGACAAAAAGCGCTTCTGCTGCATGACTAAAACTCTGTTTTTGTACGATGGTCACAAAGACTTTTAGGCTTTTAATGTCCATTATTATTCCATTCAAGCATAATTAATAATTAATTATTCATAATTATACAGGTTATGCACTTTTAAAATAGCGTCATCTCCTATTCTGCTGTTGTCTCATGGATACGTTTCCACAATCTACTTCCAAATTTACCCAGTTTCTTAAAACTTTAGCGCAGATAAGTTTATTGATATTGATCTGGTGGATCGGCTCTTGCATTCAATCATGGTTTAACTTGCCGATCTCTGCTGGCGTAATTGGTTTATTACTGCTATTAGCCGCATTATTGAGTGGTTTATTTAAAATGCAATGGGTCAAACAAGGCTCAGATTTTATTTTGGCTGAACTGGTTTTATTCTTTATCCCCTGTGTGGTTGGGTTAATTAAATATCAAGATTTATTACTCAGCTCTGGCTGGCAGTTAATTTTAGCCGTGGTACTGGGTACCGTCTGTGTCATGGTGTTTACAGCATTTACGGTTTATTGCGGCTTTAAACTCGAGGCAAAAATTAAAGCGAAACACCAAACTGCGACAGATCATGATGTCAACACAGCAGGAAAAACCTTATGAACGATTTTGGGTTGAACAGCATCTCTGTATTGTTTTTCGTCCTGACCCTTGTCGGTTATATTTTGGCGAAAAAGCTACATCGTAAGTTACCGTATCTGGTTCTTTCCCCTGCACTATTCGTCCCGTTTGTGCTGATTATACTCATGCTTTGCTTTCATATTTCATATGACACCTATATGCAAGAAAGCCAATGGATTGTATGGATGCTCGGCCCTGCCACTGTGGCTTTTGCTATTCCCATCTATGAATATCGACAAATTATCCGTCAGCATGCGCTGAGCATTAGTTTAGGCATCGTGATTGGCATGTTAGCTGGGATTATTAGTGCTTTTTATTTGGCACAGTTATTTCAGTTTGACCAAGAAACGTCTTATAGCTTAATGGCACGTTCCATTTCTACGCCCTTTGCCATGGAACTTACCTCGAATATTGGAGGTTCAGTAGAATTGGTGATTCTATTTACCATGATTACTGGGATTGCCGGCGTGGCTATGGCTGACCTAGTTTTGGCTGGGCTTAAATTGCATTCACGCTTTGCACAAGGTGCGGCTCTTGGCAATGCCGCACATGGATTTGGTACAAGTAAAGCATTATCACGCCATAAAGAAGAAGGTGTAGCAGCCTGCTTGAGCATGGTACTTGCTGGAGTATTTATGGTCTTGCTTGGGCCATCACTTATTCATTTGGTTATTTATCTGTTGGGATAAAATAAAAAGCCCAGTGCAATAGCTGGGCTTTTTTTTAAATCAGGAGTTAAGTCATTTCACTGTAAAAACTAAGCAATTACATAATGTAGTGCTACGACAAACGCTAAGAGACTCGACACTTCTGTGATTTCAATCGCGGCACCAATTGTATCTCCTGTCACACCACCTATACGCTGAATAAATTTCCATCGTAAATACAATAAAGTACAAATAAATGTAAGAATACTGACCACTCCAGTCCAGCTAAAATACAAACATGCACTTAGGCAGAGTATAAAGACTAGGTATGCCGACTTTCGTGGAATAGTTTCTGCTATCGATGAGCCTAAGCCTTTTTCGCGAACATACTGAGTTGTTAAAAACAAAAATAAAGGGGCTAAACGTCCCAAGACTGGAAATACAATTAATGCCAAATACATTTGCTGTTGTAGCAAAACATAAAGTGCCGACCATTTGAGTAAGCAAATCACGACGAGGCTCAAAACACCGATCGGCCCACATGCAGGGTCTTTCATGATGTTAAGTGTACGCTCGGCATCACCAAAGCCACCGACCCATGCATCTGCCGTATCGGCTAAACCATCTAGATGTAATCCACCTGTGAGCCAAATCCAGACTACAAGCAAAATACTAGTGAGTAAGACGATCGGCAGACTATGCAATGTAAAAGCAAGCAAGGCAAGAATGCAACCGATCAACAATCCCACCGCTGGATAAAACAATAAAGACTGTCCATTTTGCTGTTTCGATGGCATCGCTTTAAGTTGAATCGGAAAAGTCGTGAGAAACTGTAGAGCAATCCAAAAAGGTGTCATTCACTTTGCTCCAAAAGACGAATATTTGCACGATTTTGCACAATGAATGAATTTAATTGTCCCAATTCAGCAGTCATTTTTAATAAATCATCTAAATGACTTTGCTGTGCCATACATTTTAATAATTTAATCACACCACCATGGGAAACCAATAAAACGCGTTGCCAATGATGCTGTTGAGCCTGCAAGACTAGCTCATCTAGACCGCTTAAGATCCTTTGTTGAAATTGCTGAAGACTTTCTGCATTCGGTGGCGTAAATGTGCTGGGACTTTGCCAAAACTGTGCGAGTAACTCTGGAGTGTTTTCATAGATATGCTTGGTTAATACCGCTTCCCAGTCGCCAAAATGCATTTCTTGAAACTTCGCATTTTCAAACATTGGACGTTTAAGTTGTTGAGACAAATCTAAAGCAAATAAACGGCAGCGCTGTAAGTCAGAAGTAATGATGACATCCCAGCTCGCTAAACCGTGTGTATGAATGACGTTCAATACATCATCTATGGTCTGCTGCATCTGCTGCCAACCTTTTTGCGTCAAAGCATCATCTGTAGAGCCACGTAAGGTATGGCTCAGCTCAGTCTCACCATGACGCAATATATCTAAACGGAAATGTTCCATTTAAACTTTTTCACCAATCACAGCAGCTTGTGCAAAAGTCGCCATGTTGTTATGTAAACGACATGCCAAACGAATTAAACCCAATGCCGCACCGGCACCGCTGCCTTCACCTAAACGTAAATTCAACTTTAAGAGTGGTTCAGCTTCAAGGGCTTGAAGTAAACGCTGGTGCCCATATTCAGCCGATTGATGACCAAAAAGCATCCATTCACGTACAGCAGGATTTAAACGAACAGCGACCAAGGCAGAAACCGTACTAATAAATCCATCCACGACCATTGCCAAACCCAATTGCGCACAGCGAATGTATGCTCCAACCATTGCGGCAATTTCCAAACCACCTACAGCACATAGAGCTTTAAAGACATCTTGGCCAACATAGTCCTGATGTAAAGCCAAGGCCTTATCAATCACTTGTTTCTTATGTGCCAATTGTTCAGCACGAATACCTGTACCAACACCTGTCAATTTTTCGGCCGGCTCATTAAATAAAAAACATGCAACAGCAGAAGCCGAACAGGTATTACCAATGCCCATTTCCCCTGCGACATAAATAGACGCACCTGCAGCGATAGCATCTTCAACACTTTTACGACCAAGATTCATCGCTTCAATACATTGTGATTCGGTCATCGCAACAGTTTTAGCAAAATTTGCTGTACCCGCTGCAATACAGTAACGCTCTACCCCTGCATATTCATAAGCGTCACCTACCGAACCACAGTCAATCACTTGTAGTTTGGCTTGATACTCACGTGCAATGACACTAATACATGCACCACCGGTCGTGAAGTTTTGTAGCATTTGGCGTGTGACAACTTGTGGGTAGGCCGAAATATTTTCTTCCATCACGCCATGATCACCTGCAAAGATGGTGATCCATGGGAAATCGATATTGGGCTGATCTGTGTTTTGTAATGATGCAAGTTGCACCGCTACATTTTCAAGTTCTGAAAGCGAGCCCGTAGGTTTAGTTAGCTGTAACTGGTGATTTACCGCCTGTTGCTTAGCTTCGATACTCGGATTTTGACAGGGTTCTTGCCACCAGTTCATGCTTTATCTCCTTTTAAGATTATTGGAAAACCTGCAACACAAAACACCACATGGTCAGCAATTTGACCAATTTGTTGATGTAAGCGCCCAGATTCATCGACGAATTTTCGACTGATTTGTCCCATGGGTACAACGCCCAGTCCAGTTTCGTTACTGACTAAAATAATGTCTGATTTTAATGTCGGTAACACCGCAAGTAATTTTTGGCATTGATGCTGTTGAAAGTCTGCTTGTTCATGCAGCAATAAATTACTCATCCAGAGCGTTAAACAATCGATAAGAATGGTTTGATGAGCTTGGTCTAATTCAACTAAGCGATCGGCTAAATACAAAGGCTCTTCAATCAGCCCCCAATGTTCAGGTCGGTCGGCTTGATGATGCTGAATTCGCTCCTGCATTTCCTCATCATAGGCTTGTGCTGTAGCCACATAGATGACGGCTTGAGCACTTTCTTTGGCTTTTTGTTCTGCAAGTCGGCTCTTACCTGAACGTGCCCCACCCAAAATGAAATGAATCATGACTGTGCCATCTCTATATTTTGTATAAAATGATGTTGATAATAAGGACTCAACGCCCCTTGTAGTACTTGAGCCTGATAATGACCAAAAGTCAGCTGCTCACTTTCAAAATCAAAGCTGTGCTGTTCAATTCGTTGGATTCTTTCAAAAATATCATCGCTATACCATGCCTGTTTATACAAGCCCAATGTGATATGCGGACAATATTCGATTGGTGCAATTTCATTCGAACTTAAATTCAAAGCTTGACGTAGATGCTCTAACTTACGCTCTAAATCCACAATTTCAATAAACAACGCGCTTTGAAAGCTATTGATCTGACCTGTACGTAACCGAATATTAGATAGCGATAACTGTCGAAGTTGTTGTTGGTGCAGTGCCAATTCATCTGCTGAGAAATTATCATTCCATCGTTGTTCAGAATCATCGATTAATTGGGCTTTATTTAACTCTTCAATAAAGCCACAAATAAACACGGTAATATGAAATTGGCGCGTATTTGGCGTGTATAAAAGATCTGAAAACTGCGCTCGAAGTGCTGAGAGATACGCCAATAATTCAGGATCCTGTATTTCTATATACCACAAAGCATAGTGCTGACGACCTTGATGCCAATCGGGATAATCCTGATTGAGCGTCGGTACGACTTGCATTGAGGGTTTTAAAAACACAGATAAATCACTTTAAATTTAATCCGCTTTATTAAAGCATGAATCAAAACAGACTTTGCCCAATTTTGATTTAGTAATATTCATTTAAAGCTGAAATTCATTCATCTAAAGCTTCTTTGTAAGAAAAAAATGCCGAGTCATACTCAGCATTTTGATTCAATATACATTGCGCACAGATAAGCATTATATTTTAGGCAAATTTCACAGTATCTTTCTGATTTTGCGTTACAGCATGGTTTTTCCAAGATGTGAACTGCTCTGTGGACTGATCAGAAAAATGCTGCAACTGTATCATTACATTGGCCTCAATCTGTTCAATACGTTCCAGTTGTTCAAGCTCGTTTGTCTTTTTCAGTTCTGAAAATTGCAACTGGATAAAGTTGATAACCTGATCCATCGAACATTGATTTACACTCACGGCATACATCAAACCATAGACAATCCCTTGCTGTAGGTGCTTTGTCTCCAGTCCATATTTCACATTGGTCGCCAACGAGCCCAACACTCGTTCATTAATTGCAAGTTTACGTAAAGGATCTCGTGCCACACGCGCACATGGGTCTTTATACGCATGTTCACAAGAGTTTATAAAGCTTTCTGCCAGTCGTGTTAAATCAAAAGCACGATTTGGTAAGCGCAGTGCTAAACCAGCCTGCACCTCGTCAATGAGTTCATGCATAAATTGATCAACACGATGATCTGCAAGTGCCACACCTATGGTTTGATGATTGAACAGTGCAGATTGCCAAGCCAACATGGCATGTACGCCATTCCATAAGCGATTTTTGATTAGCTGAATATCTTCAATATGATCGACCAAAATCATTTGACGCATTTTTTCTAACAAAGGACTGTTATTTTCTACATAGATCGGCATGTCAGATTCTGCGTTAAATAAAATTAAATCCATGCTTTGCAATATATGACTTGGGTGGAAATTTCGGCGCATATCCTCAACATATAAAGTGGCTTGACGTTCCTGATCAGGATTTAATTTCGTCGCATCTTCTAAGTCTAATTGAGCATTCACTTCAACTTCATCTAATTGAAATTGTTTGAAGATATTATATTTTATACGGAGCTGACGATATAAGTTTTGGTCACTTAACTTAGATACCATGCGGTTGACCACGGTATCGCAAAAATAGTGTTGTTGCATGATTTTCTCTGCAACAACCGCTCCAGCAAGCTCAGTTAAAGCCTGTTTTAAATGTGACATTAATAATTGTTTTGCTCCGACTTTGTTCAAAATGATCAGCATCGTTAGAGGTTCGATGGCTTTCTCATCATGTGCAATATGTCGTGCATACAGGCCTTGTGCAATGGTTTTGGCCTCTTCTGCAATCGCTTTTTCAGGCAAACAGATGGCAACCAAACTTGACTCTGTGTACATCTCTTGCATCTGCTGAATATTTTCAGCATCAATGACTGCCATGTTTTCAATGCGTTCGTCATAAGACAATTGACCATAGCGAATACAATAGGTACCAAATGCATTGACCGCAGAGCGATATAAAGGGTTACGTGTCGAAGCATAGATTTTTTTCGGGCGAGTATAACCATCCCAATGCGACAAAATTTGTGCTAAATAACCACCACCAATCGCCCCAAAACCATGAATACCAACAGTGAGCTGATTAAGGGTTTGTGGAAAAGCCTCTTGCACATGCGGCATCTCTAAATGCGCAGTGAACGGGTCAAGTTCCGTCAAACAGTCATACATACATTCATAATAATATTTGGCTTTGGACAGCATGTTTTGATTGGGCGATTTAATATCTTTAAACAGTACGGTAATACCGCCAGCGTCAAAGGCCGAAGTCACACCATTTTCCGAGTCTTCAAACATCAAACAATCAGCAGGATTTAAATTCAGCTTTGCGGCAGCACGCATAAATATTTCAGGATGTGGCTTACCATTTTCAACTTCATCGCCACAGACTAAGACATCAAAGAACTTATACACATTGGCATTGATGAGATATTCTTCTGCGATTGCACGGCGACTCGATGTTGCCACGGCCATCCTCAGTCCTGACTTGCGTAAGCGTTCTAATACTTGAACCAAGCCTTTTTTGATCGGTACACCAAACTGACGAACATGCTCCAGTTCTAATTCATCTGCCCGTTTGCGAATATCTGCGTATGGAATGTTTTCATCATATTCGGCTTGGGCCAATCGATGCGCGCTTTGTGCACTTAGCCCCAAACAATTCATCAGATATGATTCGGAAAACTCAACACCGGTCAATTCAAGAGATGCCTGTTTCAATGTTTGAAACCGTAAACGTTCAGTATCAAACATTGTTCCATCCATATCAAAAATGGCGCCCAGAACCAAATCATTATTAAATTTAAGCATTTAACCTCCGTTATTTTTTATGTGAAAAGAATAACGGAGAAAACTATTGATTCAGTACTTTGAGAATTAATGAAACAATTGTGATTATTTTTTAATCAAAGTGCTTGCTCTAAACATCTATTTTGTAAGATCAATCACCGATCAAGTAACATCATGTAATCAAAACCCACTATTGTCAGGATAGTCCTATCTTCACACCGACCTATTGAAGTAAGTATACAAGTCTCTGCATATTTCACTCAGTTACTCGCTTCACGGTTTGAATTTTGGTTTGAAATAAAAAGAATACGATTAAACCAAGCATCACTAAAAATAAAAAATAATACGGAAATTCTTTGTGCCACTGGTATAAACCCGTACTAATCAATGGCCCAACAACAAAGCTCAAAGCCTGAGTGGCCGTACACCAACTTGCCACCTTGGTCTGTAACGCACTGGGCGCCGTTTGCGCTGCACCCGTTGTAAATGCAGGGATTAAACACGCAACCGATATACCATATAACAGGTACGTGGCTTGAAATATCCGTAATTCATTGGTGAAAACCGAAATCAGCAAGGCTGCTGCCATGCTAAACAGCCCAACCCACAGTAAGCGATATACGGACCAATTTAAATACTTAGAAATCAGCGTTTGCATAATCACCAAAGCGATACCCACGACGAGAGAACACTCTGCAAAATGCACTGCACCCTCTGCAGCAGTCATATTAAAGCGGTCTTGAATATAAAACCCTGCCGTTAAATTCACTGTCACGATGGCAAGATAGAGACTGAATCCCAAAATTAACCATGGATAGCATTGCTGAATGCTCAAATCCGTAGCTGCTGCCTCATGCTTTTCTGTCACTGGCTTTTCAACGCTATGCTTTTCGGTATGTCGATCAAAGCTGAGTACCAAGACCGCAGAAATCAACGCTAAAATAATGATTGCTGCCCAAAGCGGCGTCATGATTCCACCAAAGCCCAACAGTAAGGTTGTTAGAAATGGACCAATGATCACGCCTGCACTGTTTAATGCACCGAATTTTGACATTGCTTGTGAACGCTGCTGCTCATTGTTAAAACGAGTCATCACATAAGTTTGCAAGGCAATCTGTGGCATCGCCATAAATACCCCAGTGGCTGCGCGTGACAACATTAATAAACTAAATAGCAGCAACATCCCTATATGAACAGTAAGGCCATACATCAACACGGCTGTAAATAGCCCCCATGTCACTGCCATGCCCACAAAACCGATACTCAAGAGTTGATAAATCGAAAACTTGGATTGATTTTTTGAAATGTAAATCGCACCGATGGCCATCAGCAGCGCACCGACGGAAACCATCGCGCCACCTTGTAGTTCAGAAAGTTTTAACTCACGAACCAATGGCGCCAACAGCGGCAATATCATCGAGAAACTTGCACCATTGGCAAGACTGGCGGCAATAAACAGTTTGTTATTTCGATCCATTATTTTTGTTATCCATTTTTAATGGCTACGTTATAAACAATAGAGGTGACTTAAGCCACCTCTATTTTGTAAGTCACGATACCGTGCTTTAAACCTGATTCAGGATTTAAATCAGTATTTCACTGTATAACTTAAACCGTAGGTACGACCTTGAGCAGCTAGACTAGAAATTGGGCCATAGACAGTTTCAACCGACTGACTGTATACCGACTTATAATCCGTATTCCACACGTTGTAGACACCAAAGCCCACATTACCCGGTCCTACTTTTGCATTGGCAATCACGTCCATCGTTGCAAAGCCTTTAATTGCCGCTGCTGGAGCAGATCCATATTTCACAGCGTCTTTTTGGGCTTTGTCTGTACCGCCAATCGCTAAAGCTTGAACACGTAGGCTCATGTCATTATCAAATTGCCACTCTGAAAATGCTGTACCTTTTAAAGGTGCTACACGAATGGCATCCAATTCTTGCCAGTCACCTTGGGTATTTTTAAATTGGCCCGTGGTATATGCAACTGTGCCCCCAACTGTCCAATTCGGTTGAACTTCATAACTGGCATTGGCTTCGACACCATAGATACGTTCATCGGTATCAATAACATCAATGGTGTAATTCGGCGCACCAAATTTCAGGCTTTTATCTGAGTCATTATAAAAAGCCGTCACTCCTGCATTTAAACCACCGGCATTTTGTACACGCCAACCGAGTTCATAGTTATTGACTTTAATCGGGTCAATGGTTTGGCTATTAATCACAGAATTTGCAGGCACATCACGCAGCATACGTTGCACATCGGGCAAGTTTGAACCTTGTGAGAAATTAGCAAACACTTGCTGTGCATCTGTTAAGTGATACACCGCGCCAACATTAAACAGCGTTGCATCATGTTTTACTTTACCGCCATTCAGCGTTTTCGCTACATAACCTGGGGTTAAATCTGCAGTAATGGCTTCCATATAAGGCACAGATGAATCGACATCACTCTCTACCCGCTCATGGCGAATGCCGGCCTGTAAGCCAAGACGGTCGGTTAATTCATATTGCGCTTGGGCAAATACGCCAAGTTTTTCTGTTTCAACATCTGGGCCAAAGGCATAATAGTTAAACGGCTGATAACTCAGACCATTACTTTGAATAAATGTAGCACTGTCATACATTTGGATATTTTGTTGATCTTTTTCATTTTCATAGTCCACACCATAGGTTAGCCCCAGTTCACGACCATTTAAGTTAAGATCTTTTTGTAGAGCAACACGCGCGCCTAAAACATCGATATCGGTTTCTGACTGATACACCAAGAAGAGTTCAGGTGCCATTTGACGTGCAGATGGGAACCACCGTGCTTTTTCATTTCGATAATAGGTTTCAGCATTTAGACGGTAGCCTAAAATATCTTGATTTTCATATTGTGCGTTGACGCTATAACGTTCAGTTTGTGGTTGTTCGGCAAGTTGTAAGCCTTTTACCGCATTTAAAGACAACGGCAGCTTGCCACCCACGGGCTGTGAGCGCAGCGCATTTAAATTTGGACCATAGTCAGGTCCATAATCACTATCTTGCTCATCATTATAATATTGCGCACCGAAACTCAGCGTTTGACCATCGGCAATTTTCCAACTGACACGACCATTTAGATCTAAGGTGTCGGTATCTTGACGGTCTGTTTGCGCAATCTCAGGTCCAATACGATTGCCATGGCTATCTTGTATTTCACCACGTTTGGTATAGCTAGCACCTAAAGTTCCGCGTAAATTGCCTTGATTAAAGTTCATGGTTTGAGCAGCTTCATAAGCTAACGCATCGGACTTAAAGTTATTACCAGAAGTGACACCGACTTTTGTTTCAAAACTCAGCGGTTCCGATCCACCACGTTTGGTGATGATATTGATAATACCGCCTGTTGCACCTGAACCATAAATACTACTTGCACCTGAGACCACTTCAATTCGTTCAATCATCGACGGGCTAATACTCGCCAGTTGTCGAGATCCATCACGATATCCCGTTTGCGGCACACCATCAATCATGTATTGCACCACACGTCCACGCATGGTCATCCCATAGTTAGACGTTGTACCACTCGATGGAGTCAGTGATGGCACCAATAAACCGACAATATCAGCTGTGCTTTTACCTGCATTGGCTTGTTTTTCAATTTCTTCTTTAGGAATGCTGTACACCGTACCCGCAATATCGGCAATGCTTTTCGCAGAACGAGTTGCCGTCACAACAATCGGTGCCATTTTAGTAGCTTCTGTAGTTTGTGTTTCAACTGCTGTATTTTGTGCAGTGTCTGTCGTGACGTCTTGCGCATAAAGCTGAGTGCAAATTGCTAAGCTGAGACAAGTCAGTTGCATCGGTAGAGCTAAACGTTTCATATTCTTTTCCATTTCTTAGAGTTCCGATTGAGTCGGAAGAGTTTGAGTTTTTAAATTTTGTGTTTTTAAAACAATGCGTTGACTAAGTAAGACACTGATTACTGAGCCGATTGCCAATACCAAGTAAAAATGTCCATAGCCTAATGATTTTGCGAGAAAGCCTGAAAATGCGCCGCCAATAAAGTAAACGAGCAATTCAAAGCACACTAATATAGTGAAATCGGTACCCGCCTGTTCTTTAGAACTGGTCTGCATGAAATAGGCATAAAGTGATGTCATGGCGATATAACGAATGGCTAGCATCAGCACGACAAATAGACCTAAAAGCAGATGCCATTGATTCAACCACCCCAATACAACGGCTGCCCCAATGACGGCATATAGCAATGTACGTAACCATCCTGCCCAGACCAACAATTGCGTTGCTTTGATTTTTTTCAGCAATACAGCTGCACTAACGGCAGCAATCAGACCGATACCAGCACCGACCACAGACATCAACACCCCGATCTGAGACAGTGACCATTTTTGATCGATCAACATGGGATTCAGCATTGCCATAGCGGGTGCTTCCACCACGCGATAACAAACAATGAGCAGCAAGGCCCAACGAATCTCAGGTCGTTTAAACGCTTGTCGTAGGCTTGGTTTGGCTTTGGCAAGTTGAGTTTCTGGTTCTTCTTGAATAAAAAACACAGCAAACATGGTTAAAAATGTCAGCAGCGCTAAAGTTGTGAGCGCGGACTGCCAACCCCAATATTGGTAAATCCATAAAGTCGCAGCGCCACCGAGCATGCTACCGACGGCCACCCCAATACTCTGTGCCATACTGCCCAGACGGTAATTGCCTTCAGTAAATTTCTCTACGGTATAACCATCAATCGCAATATCTTGCGTTGCTGCAAACGTTGAAATCCATAAACCAACAATGACAAATAAAGTCAGCCCATAAGAAAACTGCGTAAAGGCTAAAACCAATACCCCCAGTACCAATGCGATTTGCGTGAATAATAGCCATGTTTTACGTTTACCGAGTTTTTTGACATAGAGCTGATCGATCCAAGGCGCCCAAAAAAACTTGAATGCCCATGGAATGTAAAGCAGCGATAACATGCCGATCCAGCGTAAATCTACCCCTTGATGTCGTAAAATGGCAGGCAAAGCCACATTGTAAAAATACAAAGGCAATGCATGTGCTAAGTACAAAATGATCACGACGCTCAAACTCAGGACTGAAATTTGAGATGGTGAAATTGCATGATTTAATTTTCTTGAGTGTTGTTGCATATCCACCTCTGCACTGCCCATTGCAGCGCATCAGACTGTTCTAATGAAACGTAATAAGGCACACGCCACGCTGCATGCAGCGCGGGTGTATTTAAACGTTTGAAGTCATCTGGATCTTGCGCAATACGCACCAGCCCCAAACAATATTGAAAAAAGAGATGTTTAAACTTCTTGTACCAAACGGCCTGTATTTGCCGATATTCTTCAGGAAAAGTTGTTCCCTCAGCCGTTTGCATAACCAAAACAAAGGACTGACTTTTCAGAAAAAAGCGCTCAACTTGAGTCAACCATTGTTCAAACTCTTCCACTGAAACATGCGCTGAAAAGCGCATGTCCAGTATGTGCATGTGGGTGCAGCGATAACTCATGACACCGCCTTAGCTAATTGCTGATGCTGAAATGCCTTGGAGTCGTTTAAGTAATGACCAAATTTTGCATAAAAAGTTTCTCTAAAGCAGTAATACAACATGGCGGTCTTTTCAGGCATTGGGATTAGGCGCTGCGCTTCATAGCACATGTCTTCAACCACAACGGCATAAGGCTTCACACTATGATCAGGCTCTCCCACAATCTTGGCTGATGCGGCATTTTCAAAGATATAAAAACTCAATAAACGCATGACGGGACGTAAATAGCCTTTACCAAAAACGGACTTTTCACCAAATAACAAATGCCAACCTAGATCCAGCTCGTCACCGTCGTAGTACAAACCTAAACGATCCCGTTTTCCTTCGTAGATCTCTGTGTAGCCCACATCTTTACCGTTTACCCCTACGATCAAAATTCGGTGATGATCATCTGCCAGCATTTTTTCGTAATACACTTTTAGTTCAGTTTCTGACTTATTGAGTTGCCACTGTGGAATCACATGCGGTTCATGCATCCATTTATGAACCAAAGCCATATCTTGTGGATATTGCATTTGTCGTAAATAGTATTGCGTCTCATTCTCATGATATTCATAAAAATCAGGTAGTTGTCGTGATAACGTGGTCATGATGTCGTCCTTTAAATTTATTTAATCTTTTCTGTTCTTAGCTCAAAAATCTGCTTATGACGCAATACGGTTGGTTGTCGTTTTCTGTTCGGCGGTATGCTGCTGTTTCGCCCACTGATTTAACGTGTTTGGACTCACAGGATTTGCAATTGGATCTAAAAATACAGGTACTGGTCGTTCTGCTTCGTCGTTATAACTGGTGGTAAACAGCCGAACGCGGTTCAGACAAATTTTCTCGAAACTTGGACGGAACATACTGAATTTTTCAATACGATCTGCCAATTCAGGATGTGCCTGATGAAATTCGTCGATCACGCTGGAGATGGTTTGCCAAAACTCAAGTTCTGTATGCTCTGGATAATCTTCAAGGAAGACATTACAGATATAGCGGTAATGCACCATGAATAAACCTGTAAAGATAAAGTGACTAAGTTCTTCAGCATGATGGCGCAGTAAAATTTGCCCTTCGGGTGGTAAATTTTCGAGTTCTGGAAAATCTTCATCAACTAAATTGACATCATCAATAAAGTCCTTCAGCACCATTTTTTTCGGTAAGCCATTTTCATGGATCAACATGGTGTTTTCACCGTGCGGAGAAAACGCTAAACCATATTTGTATAAGCAAATCAGTAGTGGTGTTACGCAGACTTCAGCAAAACGCTTCAGCCATTGCAAAGGCGTCAAACCTGAAGCCTGAATCAACACGGATAAAATAGATTGACCGTTTATGTCTCGATGTAACAATGCGGCTTGGGAAAGTGCCAACTGATGTTCACCGATACAAGGCTCGACACTTTCACGCCATAAGCAACCAAACAATTCTTTAAATTGGTAAGGTGCACCATCTATCTGATCAAAACACGGCTGTTGTAAAGTGAGACTCGCAATTTCGCCCAAAAATGCCACCTGTGTTTTTTTCAGGTCTACATCATGACGTTGAATGTCCTTCAGCCAAGCGGTCACTGCCGGTGCAGCCAAATTTCGTTTTGAAGGCAGACCTCGATATACCGCGGTATTAAAGATACTGACAGGTAACTTTACATAATGACGTTCAGGATGACTGGTATTGCATAAAGTACGAATTGATTGCATTGGGACATAGTCATCTTGTCCAATGTCCAATTCGACAATGCGCTGATCGACGATTTCATTGGCATAGGTGGGGATTAACCACTGATGCCATTGCCACGCATGTACAGGAATAAAGAAATACTCAGCAGCATCTAAGGCATTGTCCGCTAATTGCTGTTGAAAATCATGTAATTGTGCAGAGTTCAACTCATGGCGATATAAGCTTTGCGCATCCCAAGCCTCGGTCGAACGAAACTCAGCTAAATCACGATGAACAGCTAACCACAGGACTTTAACCGTTGGAGAAATCTCTGGTGCGGAGCTTAAATAATCATCATAGCCAAAACCCATACGCCCTTTACTCATAATGAGCCATGGGTGTCCACGCAACATGCCTTCAATTTGATAGTGCGGTGCTGACAGCACAGCCTGACTCAGCAATCGCTGTTCATCAAAAACGTGTGCTTCAGCCAACCATGTATTGTTCATTTCTTTAATCAAATAAGCCTTGGTAAAAGGTTTCACTTCAGCTTGATTTGAAAAAGCACGAATAAATTCATGCAGATTCCATGCGGGCTCTGTTGTCGATTCACTTAACTCTCGAACGCTCCCTTCAACAATACGCCAATGCCCAAGCAGAAACTGTGTCGCTTGAAATTGATAGGTTTTGTCATCCAGTTTAAGTTGCCAAGTGTTATTTTCAACTTGCTGAATTTGAATAATTTCTTCATATAAAAATTCAGCAATCGCCATTTCAATCAGTCTTTGCCCTGCACGGCGCCACTGCGTTTGATTTATCTGTAATTTTGCAAATGTCATTATAATTTCTCGAGTTTAACCATATTCTGTTCTTGCTTATTTGGCATGGTCGTATTGCGGTTCATTGCATAGTTGGCAATGGTTTTTTTTACGGATAATGGTCTTTGGATATTGGTTGGTGCTGATTTCTTCACAATGCCCATACTGTGCATTTCAGCATTATCACTGGGTGAAAAATGTTGGAAACTTTGCGCTTGATCACCCAAATCGTATAAGTTAAAACCCAATAATTGATTGGCAATGACCGCTGCACGATGAGCACCCAACCCTAAATCAGGAGTCCCGACACCGTGACTATGCATTTCCTGATTTTGAACAAAGATCTCCCCAACAGCGTCATGCTGTACTCGGTAGTCCTGACTAATTTTCCAGCGACCGAATTCATCACATTGAATCAGTGGTTTTAGATATTTGAGATATTGCCACTCTGGACTGTGATATCCCGTTGAAGCCACGACAAAGTCCGCATCCAGATAGAATTGTTCTGCCGTGACTTTATGCTGAAACTGCAAACGGATGCCCGCACCATGAGGCTCGGCAGCAACCAAACCCACCTGAGCATGTAAATGCGTCTGTTGAATATTTTGACCAATGCTTCGGTGATACAGTTTTTGGTAAATATCACGGATGGTTTTTGCACTGATGCCCTTATATAACAAACCTTGTTGTTTCAGTTGTTCGGCTTTATTTTCAGGGCTCAGTTGATAAAAATGCGTAGTATAATCCGGACTAAAATGCTCTAAACCAAGCGGCGCATATTCCATCGGGAAAAACCCATTAGAACGGGTCAGCCAATGCAATTTAAACTGCGCTGTTGTGGTTTGATCCTGCAAATATTGACGATCAAACAGATCCATAAAGACTTCGGCCGAAGACTGGCCTGATCCCAGTACAACCACATTCCCTTTCAAGTGATTTAACGCTGCATTGCAATAATTTGCAGAATGTAAGCAGCGCTCCGGATATTGCTGTTGTATGTCTTTTAGACACTGTGGTAAATGCGGAACATTACCCGAACCAATGACCAAATTTCGGCATTGATAACGTCTAAAACGTCCATCTTGCTCAACCATGACTTCAAAGCCTTGCTCTTGGGCATAAATGGCTTTTACGGTTGATTGATATTGAATATGCTCTAGTTGGTCTGCAACCCATTGACAATAATGGTTATATTCACGTCTAGGAATCTGAGCTTGTTCTAAAAAATAGAATTTGTATAAACGCTGCTGCGCCTTTAAGTAATTTAAAAAACTAAAAGGACTGGTTGGATCGACCATGGAAACCAGATCGGCCATAAACGGCACTTGCAGTACTGTATTGGGCAATTGCATACCCGCATGCCAGTCGAACTGTGGTTTCTTTTCAAAAAATTGATACTGCAAATGATTTTGCTTATGTAGCAAACTCGCCAAACTAAGGTTAAATGGCCCTAAGCCTATCCCAATAAAATCAAGCATATTGCACATCCTTCTGTTCCACACATAAAGGATTTGGCAACTGTACATAAACCGATTGCAGATCGACTGGGGCAATCAATTCATCCAGCTCATACAAGCGCGTCAACAGATTACCCTTATACGGCAAGGTCGGCTGATAAAGTAATGAATGAATCAATGAACTTTCTGGATATGCCCGATGTAAGTCCAACAGTTCATTTTGCAATATCGATATCAACACTTGCTCTGTGACATATCCAGTTGCACCAATTGCATTGATAATGCCGAATAAATTATTACCAAAGAAATAATAGCTAAAGCGCTCATCGACAAAGGCTTTGGAACCCACGGCATGCGCTTTTTCTTGCAACTCTGGAAATGCGCTTAAGACCTCACCTGCAAGTTCTTCGATATAGTAAAAGCCTTGATTGTCACGCAGCCATAGATATTTAGGCATTGCATGTTCAAGCTCAAGTAAGACATTTTGCTGATGTGATTCAAAGGCCATTCCGTATTGATGGTACAAATACATTAATGATTTTAGACTGATAGCTAAGAATTGTTTAAACCAATTGATTGCAATGGTACTTTGATCAAGTTCAGGTTGTTGTTTTGCGATTTGTTCGAATAGTGCATTAAAACGGCTTTTCGGCTGTGCAGGATGCTCTTGGCACAATGACGCAATACAACTCACCTGCTGCTTTTCACTGAAAGGCTGATCACGGAAGATGCAAATAGTTTCTTCGACGATTTCATCATCTATGCTCAATGCCATCCACGCAGGATCATTCACCGCTTTGAGCGTTGGGCATTGTTGTAAAATACGTTCACCGAGACTTGAATGCCAAAGTCGATGGGTCATTTCACCACGGTGGCATTCTTTGGCAAGGTTGACTCGGATTGAATTGGTGATCATTACAGATAGTGATGGTTTTAACATCCACGGCGCTGCAAAACTTGCCATAGTCCGTACCGAAGTTGTTGGTGAAAATGCCCAACCTTTCTCGCCAAAATCGATAATTTTTAATTTGGTTTTTAAGTTTTTAAACCATACTTTTGACTGTAAATAACGTGCTTGCCAAGGATGCAAAGGCAATAACTTATAATGCGAATAAGCATTCAGTAGTGCTTGATCAGTTTCTGATAAATGCCATTGCAATTCGCTTTTCAATTGCGCTGATACAGCTTGATCTAAAGCTGAACCTTCTTGAATATATTCTGGAGCTACCAACCAATAATGCAGTTGGCTTAGACCTTTGGCTTCTGGCGAATACCTTTCCCAATCTTCATGCACAAAACCGACCCGACTTTTCGGTGCAGGATGCATGCTGTGCCCTAAAATTAAAGCTTGTTCCGATTCAATGAAACTTTGTTCCGCTTGGACCAAAGCCTCAAAATCATGTTCACGTAGTGTCAAAAATTGAATAAGCGCTTCACGACTTTCGATCCAACGCTCTAATAATGATGAAGCATCCAGTGTATGACCTGACTCTTGTACGAGCTGTTCAAGTAATAAACTCGCTATCGCGGTGATACTAAATGACTGTTTCTGTCCTTTATTAAAAACGTATGGGATATCTGCAAGACGATGTCTACCAACAAGGCTGACATAAGATAGTGGTACAAATAACTGTGATTGTATGCAATCTAAGGGGATGCATAACAACGTCAAGCCTTGGCTAAACGTCAATTGTGATGAATTCTGTTGATACTTTTCCAGCAAAATACCTTTACCGGTTTCTTGTGAGTATGCATTGACAAGATGCTGCATCGCCAAGCGATTAGCAAGCTCTTTCATCTGACCATATCCTCTATTTTTAAGCTTTTCCAAGCTTTGTCATGTAATTATGTTTCTTTAACTGTGCAAATAATGCTTAGTACGCTGGCCAGCGTGAAACTATGTTAATGATAATCATTATTGTTAATAATTGCATTTTTGTGAAGATTTGCTTCAGGATTGCAAATTTGGTCTTATCTCTATGTATTTAAAAATTAATTTTTTTGATATGAACTTTTCTGTTTTTACTTATACAATTTTCTGAAATGGAACTAAATGATAATTTTCTCATTTAGCATAGAACAAATAAATCATTTTGCTTATTTTTTAGCCGTATTATCACATTGTGCAATTTAAACTAAAAAACCCATGTCTATTACATGGGTTTTTATATTCTGCATCCAACCGAGCTTTTTTTTTAAATCAAGGTACAAAATGTGCAGTTAACTTTTAATCATTAAAGATTTTACTGGCATCATACTGATCATGCATCTTGATTGCCTATAAGCATGTATTTCATAACAAACACCTACTGATTTCTGATCTATATCTTCTATTCAGACTGGTTATACAGCATGAATTATGTACTCCAATGATTTGGTTGAAATCAATCAATTGATTTAACAACCCAATCCAAAAATTTGTGCTTATCAAAAAAGTCTGGCGCAGCATTCGCAAATATACTTTTTTCTCTGTTATTAAAAATTCCTTTGTAATAAAAAGACCTATCTGCGGTAAATTTTGACTCATCCCCTTCATGCAATTCTCTAAAGAAGATCGATAACTGCATAAATCGACTTTTAGAAGCTAAACCATGTTTTTCTAATACAAAATTATAGATTTGCTCAATAATCGCTTTAGTATTTGAATAAGGCATTTTGTTGTCTCTTTATTAGATCGCTCTTTCAAATTACAGCTTTTAAATTAAAATACAACTGTTTTAGTCTGATTTTAAATACCTATTTTTTATAGGTATTTTTAGATTTAAATATAATTAAGCACTGTTAATGAATTAACCTCTAACATGAAGTTTTACTAAATTCTACTTCTGCGACTACATACATTTTCGTTATTCAAAGCTAAAAACGAAACAACAAAAGTGTAGTCTTAGCTAGAACTTCCAAATTATAAATAATCAGTTGAAGTGAAATGAGCCGTATTAGTATGTACAAAATACGAATTAACCAAGATTAAAATGTTAAAAGTTTTAGCTGAACAAGGAATTCACCTAGATGCATAACAAAATTTTAAAGTTTATAAGTTTTCTCATTTTTAGCAGTATTTTAACAACAGGATGTAAATCTTCACCGTCTCCTCAACAAGAATTAGATGTACAGGCAAATTTTTTCCCGTCTATGTTGAGAATTGATGGAAATCTCTTTGCCTTAGCGAATCAAACACCTCCTAATGATTTAACTATGGAATTATTTAAATCAACACTACTCAAAGCAACTATGTTGAGAAAATACGAAGTTGAAGCCAAAAATAATTTTAGTTTAGAAAAAAATAGAAATCTAATTGAGCTGAATTCAATGTGTTTGATGACAAAATTTCTTCTAAATAAATCATATATTCAAAAAGCTAATCTCAATCCTGAATTTTATGAAGATATTTATAGTTGGATTAAAACAAAGAATAGTTCTTGGGAAAACTTACTTAAAGAGACTAAACCCGGAGAGTTCGAATATTCATGTGTGATTTCTCCTTCAAATATCCCCAATTAAGATGCGACATCGAACCACAAAGCCGCTCAATGCGGCTTCTGTTATTTTATAGATTGTGAAGTGGAAGGTATTCCCTCTAAATTCACTTAAATTTAAGTAGTGAAAAACCGCACTTAAACATCAATCACATCAGCAAAATTTGCACCCAAGACTTTTGCTAAATCTTCGGGTTTTAAACCAATATCCAAACCACGCTTACCGCCACTCACATAGATTTTAGCTAAGTTCTGTGCAGAAGCATCGATCACAGTTTTTAAGCGTTTTTTCTGTCCAACTGGACTAATACCACCAACCAAATAACCGGTTAAACGCTCTGCATCTTTTGGGTCAGCCATTTTGAGTTTTTTACAGCCAAATGCTGTGGCCACTTTTTTCAAATTTAGCTGATATTCAACTGGCAATACGGCAACAAAGTAATTTTTATCGTCCGTAACCATCAAGGTTTTAAAGACTTCTTCGACCGTTAAACCAAGTTTTTCCGCAGCTTCCAAACCAAAACTTTTTGCTTCTGGGTCATGGTCATATTCATGAATTGTAAAGTCGATTTTATTAGATTTTAAGAGTTTACATGCAGGTGTCATTGCTTTTTCGTCATTCCATTCGGACAACTAAGAAAACTCGATTATAAGCCTATTCTCGAAAGACCGGCGAAGACTTTTATATTTTTCATGAAAACGACTTGTGTAATAAGTTTGAGTTAAATACATTTAAACAAAGCAAAAATTTTAAAAAATATGACAACGCTGACTCAAGACCTCATCCAATTATTATCTGTAGTACCCAAAGATCAGGGCTACTTTTTAGCACAAAGTAAACCTCTGTTTGGTGACCATATTTTTGGTGGACAATTACTTGCTCAGAGCATAGTCAGTGCATCCTTTACCTGCACACTCCCACTCCACTCTTTACATGCCAACTTTATTTCTGCGGGTCTTGCAAATCAGCCTGTATTATTTAAAGTCGAAAATTTACGTGATAGCCATAGTTTTTCTACACGACAAGTGACCGCCATACAGCATGGCAAACCAATATATATGGTGATGTTGTCCTATATGAAAAACGAAACGGGTATGGAGTATCAAATACCTGAACCAGATCTGATCCAACAGTTTCCACCAAGTATGCTCAAAGAAGAGCAATTCTATAAAGCGCAAATCCAATCATCTATTTCACCTGAATATCTATCCACATTTTTACAGCCTTTTTAGCTTATATCTAAACCAATTGAATACGTGCTGACAGATTTGCCACCGTCCGGTCAAGCTTCTGTCTTAAATCAAAATCAATATGCAGAATATTTAAAACTCCATGATGCCTTAGATGCCCAATTTGACCAACTTCATATACATCAAGCCATTGCAGCATATTATTCAGACTATAATTTATATTCTGCGGCGCTCAAAACACATGGTTTAAATTATCTGTCTCCTGAACTCATCGCAACTAGTCTTGATCATTCGATGTATTTTCATCATACCTTTAGGGTAGATAATTGGGTATTCTATGACATGAATACTACCCGAACCTCTCAATCACGTGGGCTTACTCATGGGCAAATGTGGCAAGATGGAAAATTAGTCGCAAGTACTACACAAGAAAATTTAATGCGTTATATAGGCGAATCGTGAGGCCTGTGACAATCTTTAACATTCAAATTCTTGTTAAGCTAAGCATCAAGCGTATAAAATTCATGCAAATCATACCGCTATAACAATAATATGCCTTCGATCTACCAACTTAAACCTGCATTTCAAAACCTGCTTCGACCTTTGGTTAAATCACTTCATCATCTTGGTATTACAGCAAATCAAGTAACACTACTAGCAATGTTCATTTCGCTAGCTGTGGCATTTTTTATTTATATCTATTTCTCTCACAACGGTATTGGCATTTTACTGTTGATTTTCCCCGTGTGGATGCTTATTCGAATGGGCTTCAATGCCATAGATGGCATGCTGGCACGTGAGTTCAACCAACAATCCAAACTCGGTGCTTTTTATAATGAATTATGTGATGTGATTTCTGACTCAGCACTCTATTTTAGTTTAATTTGTTTTGCTTTTATTCAAGCCGAATTACTTATTTTAACCTGTTTTCTCGCCATACTTACTGAATATACAGGTGTGATGGCGCCATTAGTGGGTCAAGAACGTCGCTACGATGGTCCAATGGGAAAAAGTGACCGTGCTTTTGTATTTAGTATCATCTGTATCGTGATCGTGACTTCTTCTATATTTAACTTCGGTTTAAATACATTGTCTCTTATTTGCAATAGTATTTTGATTATTATCATCTTTTTATTATTTATCACGATTTATAACCGCATTAAAAATAGCATTATCAACCCACAATAAATTTCAGTTTAGATCGTCAGTCGATTTATTATTTTGAGAACAACACAATGTATAACAATACTCAGCATACCTTTACGAGCCATGATGGAACATCCTTGTTTTATCAACATTGGGAAAATAGCAGTTTAAAAAGCAACCGTAAGAAAAAAGCGGTGATCTTATTTCATCGTGGCCATGAACATTCGGGACGAATGGCGCATTTGGTCAATGAATTGAATTTGCCTGATTTTGATTTTTTCGCTTGGGATGCGCGAGGTCACGGCAATACCCCAGGTGAACGTGGTGATGCTCCTAGTTTTTCCGCATGCGTTCAAGACATTCAATATTTTGTTCAGCATATTGAACAGACTTACCAAATCCGATCAGAAAATATAGCAATTGTAGCTCAAAGCGTTGGCGCTGTTTTAGCCGCGACATGGGTGCATGATTATGCCCCTAAAATCCGTGCTTTATGCCTTGCCTCGCCTGCATTTGACATCAAACTCTATGTGCCTTTTGCAAAATCTGGCTTAACACTCCTCAACAAATTCGCTGGCAACTTTTTTATTAATAGTTATGTCAAAGCCAAAATGCTGACCCACGATACTGCACGTGCGCAAAGTTATGATACTGACCCAAAAATCGCTCGGGCCATATCGGTCCGTATGCTGCTGGGGCTATATGCAGCCTCAGATCGAATCGTTAAAGATGCACAAAATATTTTTGTTCCTACACAGGTTTTATGTTCGGGATCTGACTACGTGGTGCATCAAAAACCCCAATTGGCGTTTTATCAAAAACTCCCTCATCCAATGAAGGAATTTCACGTCTTAGATGGTTTTTATCATGATACCTTGGGTGAAAAACATCGCAAAATCGCCATAGATAAAATCCATCGCTTTATTCAACAATGTTTTAAACAACCCTATTCTGCACCTAAACTTTTAGATGCCGATAAAATTGGCCCGAGCTGTGCTGTAGCAGAAACCTTAAGTTCAACGCTTCCAAAACATTCTTTAAAACATGCATTTTGGAGCTTAACAAAACAAAATCTCAAAATTGGCAGTCTCTTTTCTAAAGGTTTAAAAATTGGTGAAGATACAGGATATGACTCTGGCAGCACCTTAGATTTTGTTTATCGAGATCAATCAGAAAGCCAAAATGCTCTTGGTAAAATCATCGATCGACAATATTTAAATGCGATTGGTTGGCGTGGTATTCGCGTTAGAAAACAAAATATTGAAGCACTAATAACGAAATATGCTTCTAAGTTAAATGATGCCCAACACGCGGTACGGATTATGGATATTGCAGCAGGCCATGGTCGTTATATTTTAGATGCTGTACAAAAACTGCCTGAGCATCCTGAATCCATCCTGCTTAGAGACTATAGCTCGATCAATGTACAAGCAGGTCAAGCAATGATTGAGCAAAGAGGTTTAAGCCAGATTGCCAAGTTTGTAGAAGCGGATGCATTTGATACCACATCACTAGCCAGTGTTGAACCTAAACCTACTCTAGCCGTGGTCTCAGGTTTATACGAATTATTTAGTGATAATGATTTACTTAGACAGTCCTTATCAGGCTTGAGTCAGGCCATTGAGAAAGATGGTTATCTCATCTACACGGGTCAAATTTGGCATCCGCAACAAGAGTTTATCGCCCGTGCCCTGACCTCACATCGCCAAGGAGATGCGTGGGTCATGCGTTTACGCTCACAAGCCGAAATGGATGCCTTGGTTGAGCAAGCAGGATTCAAGAAAATCGATCAAGTTATTGATGAGTTTGGTATTTTCACCGTTTCCGTTGCACAAAAAATTTAAGCTTGGACGGTCAATCTTATGCATAAACTGGATCCAGAAACAGGAACTTGGAAATACGGCCTACTGTGTTTGGCATTTCTGGCACCTTTTTTCTTCTTAAGTTATGGTTTTGCCAATCAATACGCTGCGGGTTTAGCGTCTGTACCTGTTATCGTCTTTGAATGGGAAAAATATATTCCACTTTGGCCATGGAGTATTGTGCCTTATTGGTCGATTGATCTGTTCTATGGATTGTCTTTATTACTTTGTTGGAATAAGTTTGAATTAAAACAACATGTCCTGCGACTATTTTCGGCACAAATCCTTTCAATTAGCTGCTTTTTAATTTTCCCGCTACGTTTTAGCTTTGAACGCCCCGAACTCACAGGTTTTTTCGGCCTATGGTTTGATGTCTTGATGGGCTTTGATAAACCGTTTAATCAAGCACCTTCCCTGCACATTGTGCTACTGGTGATACTTTGGGATTTTTTCCGTCGGCATAGCACAGGTAAGCTAAAATATCTGGTAGATGGTTGGTCCTTTTTGATTGGTCTCTCAGTTCTAACCACTTGGCAGCACCATTTTATAGATATCCCAACGGGTTTATTGGTCGGTGCCTTATGTTTATGGCTATTCCCAATGTCTGGCTCTGCGCCATGGGCTAAAAATATACAGAGTCGTCTAAGCTTAAAGCACATTAAAATCGGCATCCTTTATCTGTTTGCTGCCTTATTTTGTAGCGCAATCGCACATGCAAAAGGTTGGTGGCTTTGGCTGCTCTATCCTGCAAGCAGTCTGCTTTTAGTTTCGTTTGCATATTTATTCAATCGACCCCATTTTTTTCAAAAACTCAGTCATGGTGATATGACCATTGCTGCAAAAATATTGTTTGCGCCTTACTTTATATTTGCTTGGATCAATAGCCGAATCTGGACTTATCGCCATCCTGAAGATTCTAAAATCATCAAAATCAATCAGAGTTATATTTATTTAGGTCGCTATCCGTCCAAACAGGTCATGCAACAATATGATGCTTTACTCGATTGTTGCGCAGAATTGCCCACTTATCCAAAGTGCTCATATGCCCAAAACTTGAGTTTAGACCTGATTCCTTTACAGGCTAATCAGCTGCATCATGCTGTAGAGTCTTTAGAACTATTATTGAACTCTAAAAAAAGTGATGAAGCACAAAACATCTTGGTCTTCTGTGCTTTGGGATATTCACGAAGTAGTGCTGTAGTTGCCGCATTATTATTGAAACAACATCCTGAATATTCAGTCGAAGATGTTTTACGGATTATTCGCCATAACCGTCCGTGGGTCGTGCTTAAAGCACCGCAAATAAAACATTTAAATACTTATCGTTTAAAACTTAAAGGACTTGCACCATGAATTTACAACTTGTGGTGCTGTCAAAGTTGTTGCAATCCACCACTGGATTGCTCATCTCAGCTTATGTGGCAGCCATTTTCACGCTCTGGCTCATCATCCAGTTTGGCAATGTAATGCTATTCGATTTGCTATATGTAGTGATTTGTCTAGTTTTGCTCGGAATACAGCATTATTTAAGCTTGAGAATCAAATTTGATTCGGCACTTTTAGCCACTGTCGCTGAATGCAGCCAAACCCAAAGCCTAGAACAAACCACCAAAGAGCTGGACTTAAGTTTAATTAACCTAAAATTAATGCCTGCAAATAAATGTGGCCGCGCATGGGAACTACGTGAGTTAGGTTGTCTGGCTTTATTTAAATGGCAGATCTTTGTGCTTTGCTTGCAATACATCGCATTCATCTGCATATTTTTACTGTATAAATAATTCACAATAATTTGAATCTATGCCAAATCCATTAGACACTTTAGGGAATGCTCACTCACCAATGAAAGGTAATTTTTTAAGCCGTTCAATTGCTCGCTATATTGCCTTTCTCACTCGTCGTGGTGCGCGGCTGCTCACGGGTGCGCGGAGTCTATGGGTCGGGTGCAAACCGGTTATGAAACAGCGTATTTATTATGCAAATCATAATAGCCATATCGACTTTATTTTACTTTGGTCATCACTGCCGACAGATCTCAGACGGAGGACCCGTCCTGTAGCAGCATCAGATTATTGGCTAAAAGATGGCTTTCGACGTTTTCTCATTCAAGACACGTTTACTGGCGTCACTATTCAACGAAATCGTGAGCAAAATCAAGATCCATTAGAACCGATCAAAACCGTATTAGCACAAGGTGACTCGATTATTTTCTTTCCTGAAGGTACTCGAAATTTAAATGATGACGTTGAATTATTAGAGTTTAAAAGCGGTTTATTCCATCTCAAAAATCAATTTCCTGATGTTGAAATCGTACCAGTGTGGATCTCTAATTTAAAACGTGTCATGCCTAAAGGCGCGCTTATACCATTGCCATTATTATCTACCGTTATTTTTGGCAAACCTTTAGAAGCCCATAATGAACACAGTAAAACTGAGTTTTTAAACTACGCTCAGGAAGAATTACTCAAATTAAAAGCATTGGAGTATCAATAATGGAATTCACCAATGCGCAAATGACCTATGTATTGTTTGGTATCTTTGCAGTTATTTTGATTATTGCCTCAACCATTGGCTCCATTTTAAAATTTAAAGCGGGTTATGCACCTGCACCGGTCATCGACAATTTAAATGCGCGGATCAATGCATGGTGGGTCATGTTGTTGGTACTTGGTGTAGCAATTTCATTAGGTAAAATCGCCTTTGTGATCCTGTTTGCATTGATTTCACTCTTTGCTTTACGTGAATTTATCAGCTTACTTCCAACCCGTCGCGGCGATTATCTTCCGTTGCTGATCGCTTTTTATTTTGTCATTCCATACCAATATTACTTGGTGTATATCGACTGGTACGGGCTATATTCTATTTTTATTCCGCTGTATGTATTTCTTCTTATCCCTATTGCTACACTTAAAGCCGAAGATACCACGCGATTTTTAGAGCGCAGTTCAAAAATTCAATGGGGTCTGATGATCAGCGTATTCTGTATTTCGCATGTGCCTGCGCTATTAAATCTTAAACTTCCCGGATTTGAAGGTGAAAAAATTTGGCTAGCGATCTGGCTGATCATGGTGGTACAAGCCTCCGATGTCTTACAATATGTCTGTGGCAAGCTATTTGGAAAACACAAAGTCGCACCGATACTTTCACCATCTAAGACCGTTGAGGGTTTAATCGGAGGCATTGCTTTAGCCACTGCACTAGGTGTTGCTATGTCATGGCTTACACCCTTTAGCTATCTACAGGCTGCATGTATTGGTTTTATTGTTTGTATATTCGGTTTCTTTGGTGGTCTTGTCATGTCAGCCATTAAACGCGATCGTGGTGTAAAAGATTGGGGACAACTTATCCAAGGCCATGGTGGCATGCTCGACCGAATTGATTCCATCTGCTTTTCAGCACCGATTTTTTTCCACATTTTGCGCTATTGGTGGTCTTAAAAAGTGACTAAGTTTCAAATAGAAAATTTGGGATTTTAAATGATGTTACGCACGTAGAATTACTTTTACATTTTAAAGATGATTTTTAAGTTTATGCGACGGTGTCTTACATCTAAAGATTGAATAAAGGTATTAGCCTTCGGCTGGAGATACTCTTACGAAACGTTGTTTCTCATTCGGCAAAGTGAGAAGCGAAGCTTCGAAAGGAAACCATCTTGCGGTGCAATGCACCTCACCGACAAAACTCGTTCACTAGCGTCAAATTATTCAAAGAATCGCATAAACATTTTTGATTACAATAAGTCTTGTCTCAAACAATTTCGGATGACGTTACCGTGTATCGTTCTTTTATTTGAATCAACGTGCACTTCTGATGTTACTGCGTAACATCGGTTAATAATACGCACAATAAAAAATCCCAAGCAAATAAGCTTGGGATTCTTCTCATCATGTTTTCAATTTAAACGTCTGAAACCGCAAACTTTTTAAAAATACTTGCACGACGTTTAGGATGAATATTGGCTTTAGTTAAATCACCTTGATAGTGATCATAGACACGTTTATCCATCATCTTAAACCAAATAGAGGGTATTAAAGCAGGAATTAGCATAGTGGCATAGCCGCTAGGCAACTCTGGCGCTTCATCAAAATGTCTTAATGCCTGAAAAGGGCGAGTCGGATATGCATGATGGTCTGAATGTCGCTGTAATTGATACAAAAATAGATTGGTCACAATATTATTGTTATTCCAACTATGTTCAGGCATGGTTCGCGCATAACTTCCATCCGCTTTTTGCTCACGTTTCAGGCCATAATGTTCAATATAATTAATAATTTCAAAAAGGCTGATTCCATACAAGGCCTGTGTAACTAAATACGGTGTCACGCCTTTACCAAACATTTTCAGCATCGCGGCATGAAAACCTGCACTCATCGCCCAACCATGAAACAGTTCATTGTCCTTCGAAAAGAAACTTAAACCTTTACGTTTTAAACGTTGTTTTTCAATCTGTACCGCCGATTTAATTCCACCAAATACAGTGCGTGGCCAAAACTCATAAAAAGTTTCGCCCATTTTTGAAGATGCAGGATCTTCAGGCGTTGCCGCACGTTTATGGTGCCCATAAGGATGTTCAATGCGGAAATGGCTATAACCCAAAGGCGCGAGAGTCGCATGTGCCCAAAAATGGTCTTTTTTATGTGGTCGATGGCAGAGTTCATGTGCTGTATTTACACCGACGCCATTGATGGCACCCATCGAAATCCCAAGTAGAACTTGATCTAATAATGAAACATCTTTACGGGTAACCACATAGCCTGCAAAAGCGTTCGCTGCCATTTGCAGTGGAATAAATAATTTGACGATCCGATCATAATAGGGATCATTCACTAAAACTTTGATGTCATCATCTGTCGGGTTATTGGCATCATCACCGATCAGTGCATCCAGTGCAGGAATAATGACATGCAGTAGAAGCGGCCCGCCCATGGCAAATAGTTTTTTTGTCGGTTTTGGACCAAAATGATAACCCGCCAAGATCCCCATACCAATGACTGGTAAACCTGGACTCAATAGCCAACCATAACGTTTTTTATCTAAAACACTACCGATTTTGCTTTCTAACTGAGCGAGCTGCTGTTCATTTAATTTTACTGGTGCATTCATGCGCTAGACTTCCTTAATTACTTCTTCTGTGTTTATATTCGTAAAATATGGGCAGCCAGAACAGTTTTAAGCGTCCAAAAAAACTATGTGATCGTCTTTGGCATTTAAGGATAAATGTTGACCTTTAAACACATAGTGACCATCTATAAATACAAAATTAATATGAGTAAATATTTGAAATATGGATGCTTTAAGTAAAATTTTTGATGATATTCATCTCCACCGATCTGAATATATTTATTTGAGATCAAAGCATCCTTGGGCTTTTCATTTTCAAGATCACAATGCCATGGTTGCGTATGTGGTGATTCAAGGTCAATGTGTTGTGCATATAGATCAAGAGCAGGTTTTGCTTGAAGCAGGTGACCTCTGTCTTATTCCCTCAGGGCAAAATCATCACTGCAAATCTATACAGTCTGATGTCTTGGTCGAATCAGTGAACATCACACCACTGTTTCAAGAGCAACGAAATAAAACCATTGAATTAAATTCTACTGAGTCTCATGAAGCAGAAGAATTATTTGTACTCGCGATCCGTGGGCATGTCGACAGCATTATGGCAAAGCCCTTAGTGAATGCACTCCCCACGCTGTTACATACACCACATATCATGAGCAGTACCGCACCGGAATGGTTGCAAATTGGCTTACATTTTCTGGCAGTTGAAGCGCATCAGATCCGTCCAGGCCGCGACAAAATTTTGGATCATCTGGTGAGTATTTTATTTATCGAATGTGTGCGTGATTATATTGCAGCCTTGTCAGATTCAAGCAGTTGGTTGCATGCCTTGAGTCATCCTGAATTATCCAACGCTTTGGCCGCGATTCATGAAAAACCGCAGCATGCTTGGACCGTCGAAAGTTTGGCAGAACAATGTTGTATGTCGCGTTCTAAATTTGCCAGTTTATTTACTCAAATGCTCGGTGAATCACCACTCGCCTATTTGCAGCAACATCGTTTGCGACTGGCAACACAGCACTTACAAATGGGGCAACTGACTATTCAGCAAATCGCCCATCGTATCGGTTACTCATCTGAAACGGCATTTAGCCAAACTTTTAAAAAGTTTTATGATCTCACACCGAGCCAGTATCGACAGCAGCATCAGCTCGCAAAAACTGAGTCACCTTAGAGGTTTATTTAACTGACGTTACGCACATAAAAGTAATTTTGCATTTTTAAAATGATTTTTAATTTTATTCGACGGAGTCTTACATCTAGGGATTGAATAAAGGGATTAGCCTTCGGCTGGAGGTACTCTTACGAAACGTTGTTTCTCATTCGGCAAAATGAGAAGCGAAGCTTCGCAAGGAAACCATCTTACGGTGCAATGCACCTCACCGACAAAACTCGTTCAATAGCGTCAAATTACTCAAAGTATCGCAAAAACTTTTTTGATTAGAAGTAGTCCTGCGTCGAACAGTTGCGGATGACGTTACCGTGTATCATACTTTTATTTAAATTAAATTACGCTCCTGATGTTACTGCGTAACATCAGTTATTTAATTTAAAAGCTTTAAAATCGCTTCCACAGGGTTTTCACTGTTGCCTGAAAGCAGTTGTTTATGCATGGTGATGTGCTGCATCACTTGAATTTGCGATTTTTCAACATCCATCAAGCTTTCAATTTCTGCTGCTAATTTTTCAGGTGTTGCATCATGTTGAATAAGTTCCTGAATCACCTTTTTGCCCGCAATAATATTTGGCAATGAATAATACGGAATTTTGATCAGCAATTTCACCACATGGTAGGTCAGCCAATTTAACTTATAAAAAGTCACCATTGGACGATGTAAAAGCATCGCTTCTAAAGTCGCTGTACCCGAAGCCAAAGCGACAATATTCGATGCGTTCATCACCTGACGGCCAATTTTAGATTCGGTATCGGTGTTTTCCATCAAGCGAACTTTGGCTTGTAATGTTTTAGGGTACTGCTTGAGCAACAATTCGATTTGCTGTTTACGTGCATCATTGATTGCAGGAATCAGGAACACATAGTCTGGATGCTGCTCCGTCAAAATCTGTGCGGCAGACAGTACCAAAGGCCCTAAGCGCTCAATTTCACCGCGACGGCTGCCCGGAAGTAATGCAATGTGTTTTTGATGCTCATCTAAGCCTAACTCGTGTTTAGCCGCAACGAGTGGATTATCTAAAGGCAACTGACTTGCCAATGGATGTCCGACAAATGCAGCCGGAACTTGCCATTTTTGGAAAAACGCTTTTTCGAAAGGAAATAAACAAAGGACTAAATCGATACTTGCTTTAATGCCATGTACACGCCCTTGACGCCACGCCCACACTGAAGGGCTGACATATTGCACTGTTTTAATTGGTAGCTGCTTTTGCTTCAAGCTCTTGGATAAACGCAAATTAAAATCTGGCGCATCAATCCCCACAAAAACATCGACAGGGTTTTCAGTCCATTTTTCTACCAGACCATCACGTACAGCAAAGAGTTTTTTAATATCTTTTAAAACCTCAACAATCCCCATCACCGATAAGATATCCATCGGATAATAGCTGTTAAAGCCTTCTGCAATCATTTGCGGACCACCGATGCCTTCAAATTCCGCATCAATCCCTTGCTCTCGAAAACTACGGATAAGCTTGGCGCCTAATGTATCCCCGGATACTTCCCCAACCACGATGCCAATTTTAAGTTTCCGATTTTGCAAAAGTCTGTCCTTTTAACTCAATTTTCTTTAGCTATAGATTCTATACGAGTCCTTCACAAAGTTAATAGATTTCCTAAAAAAAGCTGCACAGCTCTAATTCAACACTTTAGAAATATTCCTCACTGTGCTTAGCTACTAACTAAAATTTTTTATACCAATGGTTCTGATTTCTACCGTATTTACTCTTAAACAATTTACGAAATAGTACTGCGGTTTTAAAACCCGTGCTTTCCGCAAGTTTATCAACTGAATAATCTGTCAATTCGAGCAATTCAGCCCCACATCGCAGTCTTTAATTATTTGACCAAGTGACAATAGGTCGTTCTGACGCATGTTTAAAATGTCTAGTTAGTGTCCTTCTACTCATATTCGAATAATGGCGAAACCTTATCTTTTTAAGGCGTATGAGACTTAGCAGCAGTGGAATTTATATACACTGTTGCATATATCGATAAATAACAAATCAAAAGCTTAGAATTGAAAACCTACAGTGCATTTAGGTATTGGATATCCACTTCAGATATTCAAAGCCTTATATTCAAAATTTATGATTTCACTGCAGCATAATCTCCATTTTAACTATTAACTACTTGAGAAAACCATAATCAATAACTTAGTTTAGATAAAATTCATTTATTTCAAAATTAATGACATTCTTTATCTATTTTTTTCACAAGCAAATCACTAATCGAGACAACGACTTATATCAATTAGTCATAAGATATGCACGTTTTTTGATATTTGGCATTCAGCGATGGTCGGTCCTTTAGAGTTCATTCTGGCAGGTGTAATTGTAGGTTTCTGCGTAGGTATTACCGGTGTTGGTGGTGGTTCATTGATGACCCCGATCCTGATTAGCCTATATAAAATTGAACCCCACATTGCGATCGGTACAGATCTACTGTATGCCGCAATTTCAAAATTTTGTGGTTCTTTAGTCCATGCCCGTAAAATGAATATCGTTTGGACCATTGTCATTTGGCTTGCAGTCGGCAGTATCCCTGCGTCATTTGCGACCCATTGGGTACTGGAAAACTATCTCAGCCAATCGACACATTACAAAACCGTGTTAACCATGTTTTTGGGTTTTATGCTGACGATTACAGGGATCTCAATTATTTTCCGTGGTCATATCGAAAAATTCTTTAATAAATTTCGAAAAACTGATCAGTTGGATGATATGAGTGCGGATCTTGAACGTATCAATTTCCAAGCTAAAAATAAGCGTGCATATATCATCATCATGGGCATTATTTTAGGCGTATTCGTTACCCTATCGTCTGTGGGTGCAGGTGCTTTCGGTATTATGGCATTGGTACTCATGTTCCCGAATTTACCAATGATTCGAATTATTGGTTCAGACGTCGTACATGCCGTGCTTCTTACACTGGTTGCTGGCTTGGGTCATATGAGCTCAGGTAATGTCGATTTTCATTTATTGGGTTGGTTATTGGTGGGTTCTATTCCCGCGATTGTGGTCGGAACTTTGATCAGCTCACGTTTACCTGAAAAAGTCATTCGTAAAGTCTTAGGCATTACCTTGTTTGTTTTAGGCATGAATTTCATCATTAATCCAGTAAAATCAAAACCTGTCGAAAAACCAACAACTGCAATGTTGATCGCACCGACGGTGAATAGTCAGCAGGTTTAAATTAACTGCCCGATTCATCACTTTTTTTTCAGAGACTTATTGATCTTTTTTATAACATTTGAATGCTATATTCATGTTATATTCGGCTCACGAAACAACCTTTTGTATAATCAAACCAGTGACGGCAATGAATACTTTACAGTCAAATTCTATTACCCAAAACGACATTGATGACGTGAATGTAAAAAGCATTCAGCCTCTTGTTACTCCTGCAGAACTAAAAAAAGAGCTACCTCTGACTGAAACTGCCTATCAAACAGTCCTTAAGGGCCGTGAAACTGTACGTAATATTTTAGATGGAAATGACAAACGTCTTTTTGTTGTCATTGGTCCATGTTCAATTCACGACACAGTCGCTGCACATGATTATGCTGACCGTTTAAAAGTTTTAAGTGACAAAATCCAAGATACGATTTATGTCGTGATGCGTGTGTATTTTGAAAAACCACGTACCACTGTGGGTTGGAAAGGTCTAATTAATGACCCAGACATGAACGATTCTTTCAACATCGAAAAAGGCTTACGTATTGGCCGTAAACTTTTACTTGAATTGAATGAAAAAGGTTTGCCTTGTGCAACTGAAGCACTCGATCCAAACTCACCACAGTACTACCAAGATCTTATCTCTTGGTCAGCGATTGGTGCGCGTACCACTGAAAGCCAAACACATCGTGAAATGTCTTCTGGGCTTTCTTCACCAGTCGGCTTTAAAAATGGTACAGATGGCGGTTTAACCGTTGCGACCAATGCTATGCAATCTGTTAAACATGGTCATAGCTTCTTGGGCTTAAGCGACCAAGGTCAAGTTTCAGTTATTCGTACCAGTGGTAACCCATATGCACACGTTGTACTTCGTGGCGGTAACGGTAAACCAAACTACGACGCAGGTTCTGTTGCAGATGCCGAAGCGGCATTAGCCAAAGCAAAAGTTAGTGGCAAAATCATGATTGATACCAGTCATGCAAACTCAAACAAAGACCCGTACCTACAACCCCTTGTTCTCAAAAATATTACTGAACAAATCCTTGACGGAAACAAGTCAATCGTGGGTATTATGGTAGAAAGTCACTTAAAAGGTGGTCGTCAGGATATTCCTGCCAACTTATGTGACCTCGAATATGGTAAATCAGTGACTGATGGCTGTATCGATTGGGATACGACTGAAAAAGTCTTGTTAGAGATGCATGAAGCACTTAAAGACGTGTTACCGACACGCTAAGTGAATGAAAAACGCCATCTTCGAGATGGCGTTTTACTTTGAAGGATTATTTGTCAGATGAATGAAATCGAAAATGCGTTAAGTCACATTGAAAACTTCCAATATATACATGAACATTTATTAACGTCCGGTCAACCATCTCCTTCTGAGCTTCAAACGATCAAAGAATATGGTGTTTCAACGGTTATCAATTTAGCACTGACCGATGCATCCAATCATATCGAGCATGAAGACCGCATTTGCCTAGATCTAGGCCTGAACTATATCCAAGTTCCGATCTCTTGGGATACCCCTTCAGATGATCAATGCCTTCTAGTACTCGATATGATTGACCATTTGGTTCAAGGTCAAACGGTTTGGCTTCACTGTGCGAAAAACTTCCGTGTCAGCAGTTTGATGTATTTATATCGTCAATACTATATGGATGTTGATATGCCAAAGGCTCAAGATTTGATGCATCAAATTTGGGAACCCAATGAAACATGGACAGGTTTAATCCATGCGGTTGCCTTACAACTTCAAGGCCGTAAGGCAACTCAAGATTTACAACATGCACTGATCCATCCAGATCATTTTGCGTGAGAAATCAGTACAGTTGCTGTAGAAAGAATACCTTCTTGGCGACCGGTAAACCCTAATTTTTCGGTGGTGGTCGCTTTGATGCTAATTTGTGTGACTTCAACATCCATAACATTTGCGATACTTTGACGCATTTCTAAATTATGTTTTGCTAGTTTAGGGCGCTCACAAGCCACGGTAATATCAGCATTATTAAGTACATATCCACGATCTAAAATCATTTGGTAGACGTGTTTTAAAAGTACTCGACTATCGGCACCTTTAAATTTTGGATCTGTATCTGGAAAATGCTGACCAATATCTCCAAGTGCCAAAGCACCTAACAATGCATCACAAAGCGCATGTAGTACTACATCACCGTCTGAATGTGCTTTGAGTCCATGTGTATGTGGAATTTGAACACCAGCAAGCGTTACAAAGTCACCTTCTTCAAATGCATGCACATCCATGCCCTGACCGATACGAATTTGAGCTATCATGCTTGAGTTCCTTGAGAAAATAATGATTGAAATCTTGTATTCACGCTTTCTATTTCGCTATAGTGTGGGCAAGCGCAACATAGTGAAAGTATAAGCGATCATGCTGTTGAAAACTGAAATAAATATCATCAAAAAATTCGGACTGGTTCTGCTAATAGGTTCTGGCCTAGCGATGTTTACGCATGCAGAAAAGATAGACTGTGATCAGGCCAATACTCAGGCAAAAAAAAATTACTGTTCTGACGGTTTTGAAGAACAGCGTGAAAAGTTAGATGGGCTTTTTTTAACAGCGCAGTTAATTACCGATGCCCCAATACGCTTACTGATAGATACGCAAAAATTATGGTACAGTCGTGTTCAGCAATGCAAAAACTTGGAGTGTTTTAAACAACAATTTGAGCTTCGCCATGAAGATTTGAATATTTATACCTCGATGAACCAAAGTTTAACGCAGCATTATCTTAAATTTGAAAATGGTCATTTTGCGACATCACCTGTACATTTAAAAGTGCATCAACTGGGCAAAGACAGCATCAAAATAGAAGGCATTGCCTATCGTAATCCGAACAATCGTGTTGAAACACAAACCATTCCATTTTTAGCTTACACAACACCCGAACAAAAAAATCAAATCACCGATAATGAACACGACTGCAAATATCAGTTCAATTACAGTAAAGCTTTACTCTCAGTAAAAACCGAACAAAAAGGCTGTGAACGTTTTGCAGGGATTTATCGCTTATATGATTAAGATCAAATTCGAATGACTTAGAAAAATACAAAAAAGCCTCAACATTGAGGCTTTTTTGATGTCTACAATATGTCAGTTAAATCGGATGTGTTTGCTGCACTTGCTGGCTAATCATTGCAGCTGTTGCCGCAGATAAAGTCCATCCAAGGTGACCATGCCCTGTATTATAGAAAATATGATCTCGCTTACCAGCATGTACCACAGGCATCATATTGGGCATCATTGGTCGTAAACCCGCCCACGGCACCACATGTTCTGTTGATAGATTAAAATTACGATTCGACCAATCAATTAAAGGCTGAATGCGATCGGCACGAATATCTCGGTTATAGCCATTAAACTCTGCCGTACCTGCAACACGGAGTCGATTTGCACCTAAGCGTGAAGTCACAATTTTGGCACTTTCATCCAACAGACTTACCCAAGGCGCATTGGCCTGACTTTGTTCATCATTTAAATTAATGGTGATTGAATATCCTTTGACTGGATACACATTTACGCGATCACCGAGTTTATGTGCAAGTTCATAACTACCTACGCCACCACAGACCACCACAGCATCTGCTTCAAGTATGGTATCAGCATCAGGATGTTCCATATTTTCATCACTGGCTTTTAACTGAACATTGACACCTTTTGCATGATGTTCAAAGTCAGTCACCTCAAAACCCCACATATATTTCACTTCAAAGCGTTCTGTTGCTTTAGCAAGCTGCGTCGTAAATTTATGGATGTCGCCCGTGGCATCCCCCGGACAATAAAAACCACCATAGTATTCACCTGTCAGACTAGGCTCGATATCACGGATTTCAGCTAATGTCACAGGATGACGCTCTAAGCCACCCTCACAGAGCATATTATTAACTTGAGTCGCCACCTCATAATCATGTTGATTATGAAAGAAATGTAAAATGCCGCGTTTTTCTAAATCAAACTGTAAGTTTTCATGCTCAGCAATTTCAAATAAACGCTGACGTGCCATCAATGCGAGACGGACGGTTTCGTGAGTATTTTCACGATAATCTTTAATATGTCCCATAAACTCAAAAAGCCATGAATATTTATGAAGATTAAAACTTGGATTTAATAGTAATGGCGCGGTTTTTTGTGACATCCATTTGATGCCTTTCACCACCGTTGCTTTTTGATTCCAGACTTCAGCATTACATGCTGATAATTGACCACCATTGGCAAAAGAAGTTTCCATTGCAGGATAAAGATGTTTATCGACCACGGTGACACGATAGCCGAGTAATCCGAGTTCGTAAGCTGTCGTTACCCCAGTAATACCTGCACCAATCACAACAATATGACACATATAGGCTCCTTGGAAATTATATTTCCTATGCTCGCCCCATCTGTCATTGGTACCTGAGAGCTTTGGTTCCTTGCGAAGCAAGTGAACCTTCCCCTTCGGTGAGTAGATCCGGCCTACTTCTCTCCAGATTTTTTATATGATTACAGTCCTTTTGCCTGAGAGTTTCCTGGGGGAACTTGCTCCTTCGGCGAGCACAATCTGTGCTTCTCTCCTGCAATCATCCTTTCGTTTTTTATTTCGCATTCTTATTGATATTGCCTTAGTTAGATATGAGCAATATTTGTACCAAATCTCAAGTCCTATTTGGGTCAATATTGTTAAATATTATTTTTATATCGATTTAAGTTGTTAGTCTATAAATTTAAAATCATTTTTTCTAAACCTAAATACTTCATCTTTAAAATAAAGGTTTAAAATATTAAATGAAATTTATAACTAGAAAGATTGAAGTTTTATGTCGGATTCTACGCTTTTCTCTCGCTACGCATCTGTGATCAAAACACATGCTATTGAAGAATTAACTCAAAGTGATTTACTCCTACTTAAGACTCTGGGAACTATTCAAAGCTTTTATGCACCATTTGAGGCCATAAATCATGATGCAAAAGTGGTTATCGTCGGCATCTGCCCAGGCCAGCAACAATGGCGTAATGCATTAATTGCAGCGAAGGACGGCTTAGAACAGCAATTATCTGAGGAAAACATTCTTAAACTTGCCAAGAATAGTGGTGCTTTTAGCGGCCCTATTCGCAAAAATTTAACTCAACTACTAGATCATATTGGATTACACAATCAATTAGGCATACAGACCACTGCTGAGCTATTTAGCATTCATCAAGATAAGGTGCAAATGTGCTCGGTTTTACAGCAATGCATTTTGGTCAATGGAAAAAATTATGCTGGCTCAACACCCGCAATGCTAAAAAATGAATTATTAAAACAACATATTAATGATTATTTTATTCCTATGGTCCAACAGCTTCCTAACGCAATTTATATCCCACTAGGCAAAGGTGTAGATGAGGTTTTAAATTATGTAAGCAGCTTAGGCTATTTAAATGATCAACAGATTTTAGCTGGACTTCCCCATCCATCAGGTGCAAATGCCGAACGGATCAAATATTTTTTAGGTGAAAAACCACGTGAACAATTATCTCGACAAACCAATCCCGAGCAGATTGATAACGCGAAATCACAGATTTTGCTTAAGTTATCTAAATTTCAATGAAATAAGATTTACATCACTTAATAATATTTTTTATTTGAATATCGACCACTTATATCAAAGCAGTGCTCAAACAAAACTAGAAAAGTGTGATGTATTTTACTTTTTTGTTTTTCTGTGTGAATATGCGCCAAAATAAATATTGCTCATAAAAATAACGCTAACATGGAAATACGCATGAAAAATTATTTAGTTCTAGGATTCACACTCCTACTACTCACGGGTTGTATTACCGTACCTAAAAATAAACCTGAAACAAGAACCTTGAAGCTAAAAGGTGTGAATACCGTTGAAAACAGCAAAGTGATCCAACGGACCATTACTCGAGGTCAGTTACTATGTGAAGCTGGGCAAAAATGTCCTGAACTTGCAATTGATTGGCAAAAAAACAAAGGTGAGTATGCACTTTCACTGCATTCTTATGATCAACAGCAGCTTGATATGAGTGAAATATCTTTTGTGATTGACGGTAAAGTTTTGTCTTATCCTGCAATTGGTCAAACAAATTATCGTCGCTTAGATAATTCAAATGTAATTGATTCTTCTAATACCGTGATGATCCCAGATGCTGTGCTTAAAAAATTTCGGGACGCAAAAAATATTGCTGTGATTATGAATACCAACCAAGGTGAAATCGCACACTATATGTTAAAAAACCAAAAATCTTCAGATGCCTATCGTCTATTTTTACGTGCTTATTCTTAAGACCAAATAGTCTAAAATAAAAATCCCAGAAGTTAGTGTATGTTTTCTTTTGGGATTTTTTATTCATCTCATCTTATAAATTAATCAAATGCATCACATGATCTTTATTTTATTCGTTTAATTAATTGTTTAATTGTCAGTTCACAAATCGGTTGACCTACCTCTAGATGAAGAGGATAGGCTTGATTTTCATCTGTTATGTTATAGCCACGTCGTTGATAATATTTTATTAATTCTAAACGCTGATCAATCATATACATGACAAATTCTTCAACATTGGGTTCCATCAACATCGCTTGCTGTTCTGCAAATTGCAATAATTTTTTTCCTAAGCCCTGAGCTTGCTCATTTGGATGAATTGCAAAATGACCAATTTCACAGCTCATCCCCTGCATTTGAATACCAATACACCCCTTGATCTGCGCATGTACCGACTCAATCACATATAGATAAAAATCCTTTTTTTGTAAGAGTTGACTGAGTTGAGAGACATTTATTCGATTTCCTCGAACAATATGATGTTCCGTGGTCCAACTCTTGGGATGATTTTCCCGATAGGCTATATTCATTAAGCTTTCGAGCTGCTGAATATCACCAAGTAAAGCATGTCTTATATTCATATTTTTTAGCTATTTATTTTCATAGGCCTATTTTACTGAAATAAAAAAACCAGACAATTGTCTGGTTTTTTTAAAGCAATGTGCTCATCAGTGTGACTTGCTAACGCTATTCACCAACAGCATCGGAACAAAAAGCAGTGCTTTGTTATTTATCCTCTGTGACGCGCTAACGTTACTCACCATACCGCGTTCGGAACAAAGCAACGCTTTGTTATTTATCCACTGTGACTTGCTAACGCTATTCACTAACCGCGTTCGGAACAAAGCAACGCTTTGTTATTTATCCACTGTGACTTGCTAACGCTATTCACTAACCGCGTTCGGAACAAAGCGGCGCTTTGTTATTTATCCTCTGTGACTCGCTAACGCTACTCACCGAACCGCGTTCGGAACAAAGCGGCGCTTTGTTTCCTCACTTGGGTTCAATTGGAGCAAATGGTGCAATAACGTCTGCATTTTGGGCACGGTTACGCATGAAGTGATCCATGAGCACAATTGCTAACATCGCCTCTGCAATTGGTGTCGCGCGAACACCGACACAAGGATCATGGCGACCTTTGGTCAACACATCTGTATCTTCACGATTAATCGTAATGGTTTTACCCGGCGTAGTAATGGAAGCTGTTGGTTTCAAGGCGATCGCAACACGAATGTCTTGACCACTCGAAATACCGCCCAAAATGCCGCCTGCATGGTTTGCCAAGAAACCATCCGTTGTTAACTCATCACGGGTTTCATGACCAAACTGCTCAGCAACGCCAAAGCCATCACCAATTTCCACACCTTTTACAGCATTGATGGACATCATAGCATGTGCAATATCTGCATCTAAACGATCAAATACAGGCTCGCCCCAACCGACTGGCACTTGCGTCGCAATAATTTCCAGTTTGGCGCCACAGCTCGTTCCTTGTTCACGAAGTGACGTTACGAGAGCCTCAAAACGTGGGACGGCATCAGCATCACCACAGAAAAATGGGTTATTCGGAACTTCATTCCAGTCCAATTTCTCTGCTTTTTCGGTACCAATTTGGGTTACATGACCACGAATTTCTATGCCGAATTTCTCAAACAAGAATTTTTTAGCAATCGCACCCGCAGCAACACGCATCGCAGTTTCACGAGCACTCGAACGACCACCACCACGATAATCACGGAAACCATACTTATGTGTATACGTATAGTCTGCATGACCCGGACGGAAGGTTTGCGCGATGTTGCCATAATCTTTTGATTTTTGATCTGTGTTACGGATCAATAGACCAATCGATGTACCGGTCGTTTTGCCTTCAAATACGCCTGAAATAATTTCAACTTCATCGGGTTCTTTACGCTGAGTTGCAAACTTAGATGTGCCCGGCTTACGACGATCCAGATCCTTTTGCAAATCGGCTTCAGTCAGTTCAATACCCGGTGGAACCCCATCCACAATGGCCATCAGACCAACGCCATGAGATTCACCACAAGTCGTTACACGGAAGAGTTGCCCTATACTATTACCTGCCATGTCAAACGACTCCTTATGCTTGAACAGATTGAATAAATAAATCTCGGTATTCGCGGCATTGAGCAGCAGTCAATGCAAAGATACCTGTACCGCCTTTTTGGAATTGTAACCAGTAAAAATCAACGGTATTGAAGTTTTGGCGCATTGCCCATTCTGAGTTACCCACTTCAATCACAATTAAGCCATCTTCAGTCAGGTAATCTGCAGCTTGTGCCAACATTTTACGTACAAGATCCAAACCATCTTGACCCGCAGCAAGCGCCATTTCAGGTTCATGGTGGAATTCTTCTGGTAAATCTGCCATGTCTTCAGCATCCACATATGGTGGATTCGACACGATCAAATCATATTGATTTTCTGCTGGAATTTTGGCGAATAAATCAGACTCAAGTAAAGCAACTTGATATTGTTTATTGTGGTGTTCACAGTTAATTTGCGCCACTTCAAGTGCATCTTTAGACAAATCTGTTGCATCAACTTCAGCGTCTGGGAATGCATAAGCTAAAGCAATCGCGATACAACCTGAACCCGTACACATATCTAAAATGCGCTGAGGAGTTTTTGGATTGGCATTTTCAGGTAGATTATTAACCGCAGCACCCATTTCGCCATTTTCACCTAAGCAATATGGCGCAAAACGGTTTTCAATCAATTCTGCAATTGGAGAACGTGGAATCAGTACACGTTCATCGACATAAAATGGCTTACCAAAGAAATACGACAAGTTAAGTAAATAAGACGTCGGAACTTTTTCATTAATACGACGTTCTAACAATGCTAAAAATTCTGCAACTTCACTTGGCAATAATTTCGCATCTAAGATTTCCGCATCTGCATTCCAATCTAGAGATAACGTTTGTAAAACCAATGCTGAGCTTTCAGCAAAATAGTCTTCTGTACCTTGTCCTAAGTGGGCATCATATTGACGTAAAGCTGTTACCCCAAAGCGGATATAATCACGAATTGTAGATAGGTTTTCAGCTGCTTCCTGTAAATGTTCAGGGCTAATAGTCGGTCGATCCACTTAAGGCGTCTCCAGTTCATAATTTTTTAAACGCCCTATGATACCTTGTTTTGATGCTATTTATAATAAAAATACGGCATTATTCACCGCTTGCAAGCGTTTCATAACCTGCATATATAGGTCAGATACATTCGCTGAAATGAAATTTGTACTTTAGGCTTTGCTTCAGCATGCTATAAAACCTAATAGATAAAAATTACGAATAAAAACCAATTCAAGCTCAAATGTTTAGCAATTTGTACTTGATCCTAAGCTTTATTTTCTTAAAATCATCCCCATACAAACAGTTAAATTTTAAATGCGGAGCTCCAATGAGCTATAAGCACAATAACCTCATGGCTATGCGTCAAAGCTATTGGGAAGACACTCAGTCTTTAAACGTGCAAAATGAAAAGGCATTTTTTCAGCAACTGCTGATCGAACATCAAGTTTTCCCTGATCCGAGTTTAGAAAACGCTCGTACCCTATTTTTTAGCTTACCGAGCATTATTATTGTCAAAGGTTATGCTGCCGGATTTAAAGACGAATCTGTCCAACACCTTATTCATCAACATATTGAAGAACATAAAACGGCATTGATGCAAAATGATACGGTAAAAATCAAATATCGTTTATAGTTTTCATTCCAATATACCTGTCTACGCGGCATCGTGATTAAGTTTGCAAATGCTTACTGCATATTCAGTAAGTTGAACTATTTTAATACGTTAAGAAACGTTAAAATTAGCTACAATGTATTTTTCTGCGAATTGCTGATTAAAGGATTTAATTTACATGTCAGATCAGAACGATAAGCTCAAACACTTGAAAACGTCTTCTATGGATCGACGCTTATCTATCGCAAAGGCATCGCTACTTGCGGGAACTCGTTGGGCAGCATCAAACGCCACTTCTATTTTTTCGAGTGAGGAAGAAAAAGAGAAAAAGCGTAAAAAAGCCATGAAAGATCAGGCCGAATATCTCGTCGCAGAAATTGGTAAATTAAAAGGTTCGATTGTAAAAATTGGCCAAATGATGGCGTTGTATGGTGAACATTTTCTGCCTGAAGAAATCACCCAAGCCCTCAACACCTTGAACAATCAAACAGTTGCATTGGCATGGCCAGCCATTAAAGTCCAATTACAAAATCAACTTGGCTCAAAACTTGATGATCTCGTGATTGATCATGAGCCACTTGGTACAGCTTCTTTGGCACAAGTTCACCGTGCAAAACGTAAATCTGATGGTTTAGAACTGGTTTTAAAAATCCAGTATCCGGGTGTGGCAGATGCAATCGATTCGGATATGAATCTATTCAAAAACATGCTCAAACTGACACGAATGGTTCCTCAAACCCGTGAATTTGATCAGTGGTTTGATGAAGTTCGTGAAATGATGCATCGTGAAGTAAATTATAAAATCGAAGCAGATACCACTCGCCGTTTTGCTGCACGCTTAAAAGAAGACCCGCGCTATATCGTGCCGCAAATCATTGATGGTTATTCAACACCTCAAGTGCTGTGTATGACTTTTGAACGTGGTGTACCGATTAACAGCCCAGTAATGCTGTCACTTCCTCAAGAGCGTCGCAATGCCTTAGGTGAAGCATCACTTGAGATTGCCGTACGTGAAATTTTTGAATGGGGTGAAATGCAAACCGACCCTAACTTTGGAAACTATTTGGTCCGTTTGGGCAATGGTGCGGATGTACCAGATAAAATCGTACTCCTCGACTTTGGTGCAATCCGTCAGTTCGATGAGCATCTATTAGGCGTTGCACGTAATTTGATTACCGCGGGTTATCACCATAGCTCTGAGCAAATGGTCAAAGCGATGACAGGTTATGAGTTCTTTGATGGTATTCCACAAAGTATTAAACCCGATATGGCCAAAGTCTTTCTGTTAGCGACAGAGGCATTTAGTAGCACTGAAAATAACCCAGACATCCCTGCTGGTGTTATGGACGAACAACAACGCTATGACTGGAAAAAAAGCCAATTACATAGCCGTGTAATGCAACAAGCGTCAAAATCGATGGCATCTCGTTACTTCTCAGTTCCACCTAAAGAGTTTATGTTTATTAGCCGTAAATTTATCGGTGCATATACCTTTATGACCGTCATTGAAGCGAAAACCAATGTTCGTCGTATGATTCAAAAATATCAATAAACATTCAATGCACATCTTAAGACTTGGCTGACTCAAATGTCAGCCAAGTCAATTTCAAAATAAAAATCCATTTAAGCCTTTTTGATTTTCCATTCTTAATTAATCATTTAGCTATCAAAAATCGCCTAAGTGCTCCGTTTATCTTTGACAATCACGCATGTCATTTATGACATGGTTTTTCTATCTTTGGCATGTCAGCATTAAATAAGAACAACGCAAATGGAAAACAACAATGACCAATATGGTAAACAAGGCACAAGGATTTGGACTCTCACTTTTAACTAAAATTGCCGGAAGTGATGTACTCGATCAGTTTAAACTGCGCAAATTTGTTGAAAAATCTTTGTATCAGAGCTCAAAAGCTGGTTTTAAAACCTTGAGCCAAACGCAAAAAGTATTTCAGACCAACAAAGATGTGCATAAGCAACGTTTGCCTAATCAACAAAAATCATTATTTGATTTAAACCTGACTGAAGAACAACAAATGACTGCTGATGCGATGCAGCAGTTTGCCACAGAAGTCTTGTATCCACTTGCTCATCAAGCCGATCAAGAGGAAAGATTTCCTGAAGCGTTATGGCAACATATCCAAGATCTAGGTCTAAATTATTATGCCTTACCTGAAGATTTGGGTGGCGTCGCGGCAGAAAAAAATATCATTAGCAATATCTTAATTGCTGAACAATTGGCTGAAGGTGACTTTAGTTTAACAGCAGGTTTACTGTCGACATTTAGCTGTATCAACACCATTACCCAATGGGGTTCCGAATCTGTTCAAGCAACCTACTTAGCGGCATTTGCAGATGATTCAGCCCTACGTGCAAGCTTTGCGGTTCAAGAGGCAACAGCGGCATTTAATCCCTATCAACTTAAAACTCACGCGATTGCTGATGGCCAGCAGTATAAAATCAGTGGGGAGAAAACCTTAGTCCTTCTAGGCGAACAGGCAGATGTGCTGTTAGTGAGTGCCATGCTCAATGGACAGCCTGAAGTTTTTATTGTGCAACGCGACCAGAGCATTAGCGCAAAAAAAACACCTGCTATGGGTTTGAAAGCCACTGAAACGGTAACTTTAAAATTTGATCAGACCCCTGCCCAACGCTTAGGAGATCAAGATTTCAATTACACCTCATTTATCGATCTTGGCAATTTAATGTGGTGTGCCATGGCTGTTGGTACCGCAACTGCAGTCAAGAAATATTGCATTCAATATGCCAACGAACGTACAGCTTTTGGGGAGCCAATTTCGCACCGTCAAAGTGTGGCATTTATGATTGCAGATATGGCAATCGAAATAGATGCCATGCATATGCTCATCCTTAATGCAGCAAGTCTAGCCGAAGCCGGCAAGCCTTTTCATCGTGAAGCCTATTTAGCCCGCGTGCTATGTGCTGAAAAGTCAATGAAAATTGGGACCGATGGCGTGCAAATATTAGGTGGTCACGGCTTTACCAAAGAACATCCCGTAGAACGTTGGTATCGAGACTTACGTGCCACAGCGATTCTTCAATCTGGCTTACATGCTTAATTCAGCAAAATAAAAACAAGGAAATGTCCATGAACTTACAAAATCCGAAAAAATTTAAATTGCTGATCGACCAAGCCCATGAAGTCGCTTTAAATGTTCTACGTCCTATTTCACGTAAATATGACAAAGCCGAACATGCCTATCCTAAAGAGTTAGACATGTTGTCTTCCCTCGTCGACGGTATGAATGATGGCGGTGATGGCATGAATGCAGGTGCTGCCGTCAATAAACGTGGCGACACAGACACGGGTAATAAAAACGGTGTCAATATGTCAACAGCCCTCAGTATCATCGAGATGTGCTATGGAGATACAGGTCTGTTGCTCAGTATGCCTCGACAAGGGCTTGGAAACTCGGCTATTGCCGCAGTAGCCAATGATGAACAACTAGAACGCTTAAAAGGAACTTGGGCCGCTATGGCCATTACAGAACCCAATTGCGGCTCTGATTCAGCAGCAATTCGGACAACAGCGACGAAAGATGGCGATGAATACATCCTCAATGGTGAAAAAATCTTTGTTACCTCGGGCGAACGTGCTGATTCAGTGGTGGTTTGGGCAACACTAGATAAAAAATTAGGTCGAGCAGCGATTAAATCCTTTGTTGTTGAAAAAGGTACACCAGGAATGACTGTAGAACGCCTAGAACATAAATTGGGTATTAAAGCTTCTGATACTGCTGCCATTAGTTTTGTAGATTGTCGTGTCCCTGCTGCAAACTTATTAGGCAATGCTGAAATTGATGTAGCAAAGGGTTTTGCTGGGGTTATGGAAACTTTTGATAATACTCGCCCACTCGTTGCTGCGATGGCTATAGGTTGTGCAAAGGCATCTTTAGAGCGAATTAAAGAAATCTTTAAAGATGAATTAGACGAACAGTATTCAACACCCATCTTACAAAGTTCGAATATTGCTGCACAAATCTACCGAATGGAAGCAGACTGGGAAGCAGCACGTCTACTCATGCTCAAAGCTGCATGGATGGCTGACAACAAAAAACCTAACTCACGTGAAGCATCCATCGCTAAAGCAAAAGCAGGCCGTGTAGGTAATGAAATCACCTTAAAGTGTGTAGAGCTCGCAGCTGCAGTTGGTTATAACGAAGATGAATTATTGGAAAAATGGGCACGTGATTCAAAAATCCTTGATATATTTGAAGGAACACAGCAAATTCAACAATTAATCGTTGCACGACGTGAACTGGGTAAAAGTTCAAGCGAATTAAAATAATTACTTTGCTTGAGCAATTTGAAACTTAAAGATGGATTTTTATATAGGATCAGTCTATAAACAATCCATCTTTTTGTTTTTCGATGATTATGTTTCAGATCCGACCACTTCAACTTGAAGACAATGCAAGCATTGCCAATGTCATTCGCACAGTTTCCAAAGAATTTGGATTAGCACCTGAATCAGGATTTGCCGTTGCAGATCCAATATTAGATGATTTATATCACGTCTATGCGCAAGCAAATGCACAATATTGGGTTATTGAAAATCAACACGGTACAATTTTAGGTGGTGGCGGCCTTTCTCCTTTAGCTGGAGATTCAAGCATTTTAGAAATCCAAAAAATGTATTTTATGCCTGAATTACGTGGTCATGGCTTAGCCAAAGATATTTTAGAACTTTGTTTTCAATTCGCCAAAGATCATAATTTTAAAGCGTGTTATTTAGAAACTACACATACACTTGGACAAGCGGTAAAACTCTATGAAAAAGTAGGATTTCAACATTTACAAGCTCCCAAGGGCAATACAGGTCATAACCAAGCATGCGAAATTTGGATGCTTAAAACACTTTAAATTATACTTAGATTCCATTCATACCTCTGAAAAAAGTTATAGCTTTTTCAAATAGGGATATTTCATGAGTGGATATTCTAGTTTTTTATAACTAAAGTTCTCGGGATTTGAATGTCCCCACAATCTTAATAAGTACCATGTCAAGAGAGAAATACTGACACAAGTAATGCTGTCTGTTTTTCTCTCTTCACTTAAATAATTATGTAATTTGAGTACATTTCCATCAATTCTTACAATTTCACTGTACAGAGCATCTTAAGAAAATATTGACCTCTAAGTCTCCAGTTCATAATATCGCTTTAGTAATTACACTTAGCCATGATTATTTTAAAGTGAATATAAATGCAGAATGTACTGAATAAAACTCGCCTTTCAACTCATCTTTCGTCGCTCCTAAGCGCTCACAGCTTAAAATTTTCAACTGTTATTATATCTTTAACCCTGATTTCTGGATGTTCATCACTCGGTGGTGGCTCTGTAGAAAAACGTGCCGTTAAACTTTCATCAGGGATCCAAAAGGCCTATTCAGTCAATCCTGAAACTGCAAATCGAGTGTCACCCTACATTGTGCAAACTGCTGATCAATACAACTTAGATCCTTTACTACTGGCTGCTGTTATTCGCCAAGAATCAACTTTTCGCCCTTATGTCAGTTCACCTGCAGGTGCAGTCGGTTTAACTCAGGTGATGCCACGTTATTGGCAAGCAACATGCCCTGGGGATTTATATGACGAATTAACCAATATTAATTGTGGGTCATTTATTTTAACTAAATATAAAAATGCCGCTGGCAGCATGCCAAAAGCTTTAGCCTACTATAATGTCGGACCTACCGCTTATAACACCAATCGAAAAATGAAAAAACAAGGCAAACGTTATGCAAAACAAGTGAAACAACATCGAAATAATTTAAAAAGTGCATTATAAGAAGTAAAGTTCAATCCTATTACCCCATGATTGAACTTTTAACATATATCACAAATACTTGAATTTAATAGACTTAAATCACAAATATAGATTCTAGAATAATATTATATGATGTATTTTAATGAGTAATAAATAAACAAACAGCATATATTTTTAATATTTATTTCATCTTACATAATCGTTTTTTGCATATTAAATTAATGAAATAATACATTAAATCTATTAATAAAAAAACTCTTATAAAACAACAACCTTAATTGAATTTCATATACAACAATTCTATAAAAAGTTTAAATATTCTACACAATCCCACAACTATTAGCAGCCAAGAATCATTTAAAGACCATTTTTACTTTATTTATTATTAACAATAATCAACCAGCTGATTTTTTTAGCATTGTTTATTCATTATTTTTAGCTAATATCATATAAGTCAGTAAAACTATATTACTGATTAACATATAATTTATTGGGGTTAATAATGGCCAAATTATCTTTAAACGCTTTAACAGACATTGACGGTTTTATTGCTGCAGCTTTGGTTGACAGCGAAAGTGGCCTTGCTATGGCGACACAAGGCAATAACGACATCGATTTAGAATTAGCTGCTGCTGGTAATACTGAAGTTGTCCGCTCAAAGCGTAAAGTTGCCAAAGCGTTGAATTTAAATGACTCTATTGAAGACATTCTAATTACTCTGGGTAAACAATATCACTTAATCCGCCCACTCGACTCAAATGAAGCATTATTTCTTTACCTCGTATTAGACCGTAGTAAATCAAACCTTGCTATGGCTCGCCATGAACTTAAACATTTCGAAAAAGAATTAGATTTTTCTTAATTTAAAGTTGGGTTATTTCACAAGAAATAACCCAGTTTTTCTGGACCATTTCGTGAATAGCACATTATATATTTCTATCTTTGGCTTAAATCTAAATGTTATCAATGACATTAAATCTATTATTTCAAATAAGCTATCTGAAACTTTTACTATTCATTGGACAAACATTGCAGATTCGAAACTCCAAGTCCTATTAATCAATGATGACTTTATCGACCTGCCGAATATAAATAAAATAAGGCACGAAGCTTTAATCATACTTAAACTTAAAAAAAATGAATTGAAAGCAAATCAAATCGAACACGATACCCTGTTTTTACCCCTAACAAATACCAATCAATTTGAGCATTGGTTAGAGCATTCAGTTGCGTTAAGGTTCCGAGACATTAATCCTGTAAATGTGTCCAATCCTATTGTTGTTCAAGACACAAAACCTAAATTAAATGCACTCCAGATCTCACAGGCTTTTAAAGATTTAAATAAACATCAACGTCAACTATTGCTTTTAGATCAAAAACCAATCGCACTCATTGATAACTTAAGCAATGAGTTTTGGATAGAACAAAATATACAAATCACACAAAATTCTGAAATCACACTCATTTCAGCAGATACAAATACAGTTGTCACTTTTAAATATGGGTTGGAATCAATAAATTTACAGCATGGATTATGGCAATTTGTTTGGGATTACGTAGATGATACTCCCCCCAATTACACAAGCCACTATAAACTTTTGCATTGGCCACAGCCTATACATTGTGCTGAGCGACAATCACTATTGAAAATATCCGCTTTTTTTATGGAAGGTAGTTCTACTCAATATATTGCTGAACAAATACATTTAAGCCAAAACTTTATTAATCGTTATTTATTTGCATGCCACATAGCTCAAATCATAGAAGAGATACCAGCCATGGCGAGTGTATATCATAGCCAAAAAACAGCTCAAGAATCTTCAAATCCACTACAGAGTTTTTTCCGTAGTCTTCGAAAAAAATTAGGAATCTAAAATTTCATTATGATTTTACAGCAATACAAGATCGTATTTGCCGGAACGATGGGTGCCGGAAAAACCACTGCTATTCAAAGTATTTCTGATATTCCTGTACTGAGTACAGAAGCGCTTAATACTGATCAAAATGCGCATCAAAAAATGTTGACTACTGTTGGAATCGATTACGGTGAACTTACTCTCGCCGATGGTACTAAACTTGGTTTATATGGTACACCGGGCCAAGAAAGATTTAACTTTATATGGAATACCATTTGTAACGGCGCGATTGGTACAATTATTTTGATTGATCATACACATGACCATCCAATTCAGCAGCTGAATGATTATTTAAATTATTTTTCTGAAAATAATGAAAACATCATCATCGCGATTACACATTTAGATAGTACTCAGTATAAATCCACCAAACTTTATAAAGAATGGCAAGATTCACAACAGATACATCACCCCATTTTTTATATCGATGCTAGAAATAAAAAAGACATTCTTTTTATTCTAGAAGCACTTATTGCAAAAGCCGAAGTTCAACTTTCAATCTGATGAAGATATTATGAATACAGCAATTCGTACAACACGTTCAGCACCACTACAGCTTATTGAACAAGCACATAAACTCATGAAGGAGTTAATTTCTGATGTGTCCGGTGTTGAATATATGATGTTATGTTCAACTGATGGTTTTGAATTAAAATCTATAGAAAAGAAAAATATTGAAAATTCTGGAAAACTTGCAGCTGTAAGCAGTTCAATCTTAGCAATGGTTCAAGCTTTTACTAATGAAATTAATTTAGTCGGTTGTCAAACCATTACATTAGATGCAGAAAATGGTAAAGCATTACTCACAGCGATCTCTCACCCTCAGCACCCTATGATATTAGTTGTCTTGACATCAAAAAATGTATTATTAGGGCAATTATTATATTCTTTAAAAAGAGTGAGTAATGAACTAAGCGAATATCAACTGTCAAATACATTCACCTAGTCCAATTCAATTTATTTCATCGATTCACGCATTTTATCTTCATCAAAATATTGTGCAAATGATGCAATACGTTTTTCAACAACTGGATTTTTCATCAGGTTCTCAGCTGCACGATTCCCCAATAGTTCAAATGCTTTACCCAAAGCATTTGTTCCTTCATTTTCTGTAACAGCTTTGATTTCAGCATTACAACGTTTAGTAAATAAATCTTGAAATAAATTTGCCATATTTTTATCAATCTTTTGCATCTCAGCGGACGTCACTTTACTATACTTAGAAATTTCTGGATGTGCTGAAAATGCCAAATAAATCCAAGCCGTTAAGTTCTGACTCTCTTCTGCTGAAATTTTATTTACCAAACATTCACTTAGTTTATCCTGATACACACCAGCTGTAGTATTTAAAGAAACAAATGCAAATAAAACTATAGTTAATAATTTTTTTAAAAACATCTTAAATACCCTATATATTATTAATGAAATAAACGATTTTATTATATTGATTTATTACACATTTTCATTAGCAAAAGATTTTAAAATGATATAGATGGATTGAGCATTTTAGTTTTATTTTCTTTAAATATCTCTCGTTTTCCTATTTTTTGAATTTGCTTCTCTTATTATTTTTCTATTTTGATAACTTTCCCTTTTTCCCAGCACATAAAAAAACACCCCCTTCGCTTTGAAGGGGGTGTTTTCGAATAATGAGCTGGCGATGACTTACTCTCACATGGGTAACCCCACACTACCATCAGCGCTAAGAGGTTTCACTTCTGAGTTCGGGAAGGGATCAGGTGGTTCACTCTTGCTATTGTCGCCAGC
>NZ_VPAK01000012.1:0-108866 GCF_013419295.1 Acinetobacter sp. YH12094 | reverse complement strand
GCACTAAAAACAATGCTCAAGTATAAATGCGAGAACGCAGGCGTATTGTTTGAAGAAGTCCAAGAAGCCTATACGACCCAAATCTGTTCGTGCTGCGGTGAGATCACCTCAAGTAGTCCAAAAGGTAGGACAGATCTTGGAATAAGAGAATGGGAGTGCATGAGCTGTGGTACAGCTCATGATCGAGATATAAACTCAGCTCTAAACATTCTTGCGCTTGGGCATAAGCGTCTAGCTGTAGGAATCACCCTCTTTTAAGGGGGTGAGGATGTCAATCAATAGAAAAGCGGACTTAAAGTCCGCTTGTTCAAATCTATATGCAAAGTTGATTATTGAATCACACCACAGGCAATACGGTCACCGCCACCGCCTAGAGGTTTAGGGTCGTCAGAGTAATTATCACCACCGGCATGGACCATGATGGCTAAGCCTTGTACATCCGCCAATTTCAAGCGTGGTGCAATTAAATTCACTTTTGCTGTGCCATCGGTTTGAACTTGAAGGATCGGTAAGTCACCCATGTGACCGGTTAGCGGCGTACCGTGGTGAGGTGCAGATTTAGGGTTAAAGTGACCACCTGCAGCAAGAGCAGCACCCGCTTTTCCATCTTTTTCAGCTGGGGCACAAGAACCTTTTTCATGAATATGGAAACCGTGTGGACCCGGAGGAAGCTGGGTTAAATTGGTATGAATAACCAAGCCAGCAGGGCTATCAACCATGTTAATTTGACCGATGCTTTGACCAATACCTTGAGCAGTCACGGCATTGACCGTCACGGTTTTTGCATTCAGACCTGTTGAAGTCGAGGTACTCGCACAGCCTGTAAACATCAGGGCACTGACCGCAGCAAGCGCGCCGAATTTAAATAGTGAAGACATGTTTGGCATCCTGTCTGTTTTTATGGAGTCTCAACCATTGAAACAGATGCGGATACAGGATGACAGATAATTTAAGTATTTGATTGTAATATTTGTTTAATGAATTCAAGCCTGAATTAAGGTTGTTCAGGCTTATCATCCATATTGTCTAAGTTATGTGCCAATGTTGCTTTGGGCATCATGACGGGTTCAATTTGGGTTTCATGCAACCATTCACGCCAAATCGCCAAGAGTACCGCCAAGATCACTGGACCGATAAATAAACCGACAAGACCGAAACTGGCGATCCCACCCAAAACACCAAACATGATTAATAAGAATGGAATCTGCGTTGCCCCTGAAATTACTAAAGGACGAATCACGTTATCGGCCGTACTCACGATACAAACACCCCAAGCCATGACGCCAATGGCTTCAATGGTTTGACCTTGTGAAAATAACCACAAGGATACAGCGGTATATGAAATCGGTGGGCCAAAAGGAATCAGTGCCAACATGAAGGTAATGATGGTTAATAACATTGGGTTAGGCACATCGGCGACAAAATAGCTAACACCGGCAAGTAAAGCTTGGGCAATGGCGGTAAGACCGATGCCATACACTACGGCACGTGTAGTATCCGAAATAGTGGCAAGATAATGATGAATACGTGGCCCGATCACCATTTCGAGGGCTTTACTGACCTGACTTAAAATGGTTTGACCATCACGATAGAAGAAAAATAAAGACATCACGGCAAAACACAGCTTAAAGATATTTTTACTGACTTCGCCGACCAGAACTTTACCGTAGTTCAAATGCCCCTGAATCCAAATTTGTACCGATTGAATAATACTGTTCGGGTCATTGTTCAGTTCATGCAGGGTACGACTGACTTCTTTACCAATAAACGGCAGTTGGCGAATAAAATCAGGCACATTGACATGACCAGAGAAAACTTGCTTTTGTAATTCAAAATACAAGTTACGGCCTTCATGTTGTAACAAGAAGATTGCAAAAATCACCGGCAGACCCACCACGAGTACCACCAGTAAGATCATCAGCGCCGCACTTAGATTTGCACGATTGCCACAAAAACGATGTACTGATTGATACAGCGGCCATGTCATATAAGCAATAATCGCAGCCCAAACGACGGGCACAATAAAGTATTTGAGTACGCTAAAGCTCAAAAAAATCAGGATAAAAAATAATCCGAACAATAAGACTTTTTGTAATGTAGGTGCGAACGTTGGCAATGCGTGCTCTGATTTTTTCATCATGTTGTGTTCAATCTTAACCGAAAAAAAAGCTCCCGAAAACGAGAGCTTGTTAACTTATGGTGAATATCTTTCAGGCTAGATCCTTGCAAGATTGGCCTTTATATCAACAAAATGTGGAATGATGGGTTAAAACCACTCGGCTTCGTCTTCAATAATGGCATTGAGCACAGGTTGCCATTGTTGTTGCATACCGAGGTACAATTTTTGCGTTTTGTCAAAAACTGAAAGACCTTGCATGGCAAGTTGACCATAAGCGGTACGTTCAGAAATCCAAGCAACGGGCTGTTGTTCAACTTTATTGAAAAAATCTTGAATTTCTTTGGAATGAGCAGAATTGGGTTTGACACGATTGGCCAACAATAGGATTTGGACTTTACCTTTACGAATCCGTTTAATTTCTTGCAAATGCTTTAAAAAACGACGGGTCGAGTCGATGTCGAAGAAAGATGGTTGTAGCGGGGTAACGATGGCGTGAGCTTCACTGACCAACTGATCTGCATGTTCACCCGATAACGCACCCGGTGCATCGATAATCAGATATTCAATCCCTTTTGGCACATCACCAATCGACTTTTCATGACGCCAATCTAGGCTCTGAATTGGGGCGGCAGTCTCTGGGCGCTGTTTGAGCCATTGACGTGCAGACTTTTGATTGTCAGCATCTGCCAAGGCCACTTTATAACCTTTTTGCGCAAGTGCAGAGGCTAAACTGATTGCTGTGATGGTTTTGCCACAACCACCTTTTTGATTGGCAATTAATATCGTTTTCATCGACCTAAATAGATTTTATTCTGCTCATCCCTAGCATATCATTGTTTAATGCGGGGAATATGACAAAGAACCAAAGTCTAAGTTTTTTCTATACGTTTCGCTGTAATATATTAAAAAGATTAGGAATTTTAAATGTCTGTCTGGATGGCCATGCTCATTGGCGCGTGTATTGGGATTGTACTGACCACCTTAATTTTAAGTGGCAGTCGCAATGGAAGGATTAAGGCAGAATACGAGCAATATATTGCAGAACTAGAATTGGAACATCAGCAGGCCTTGGCCCATGCACAAAAACGCAGTGTAAATACCAGTCGTGCTGTTTTAAAAGGCAAAATGGCCGAACAAATGGCGCCGATCATGCCTGAATTTCAGTATTTACCTAGCGATGCAAAGTTTCTCGGTGACCCGATCGATTATGTGGTTTTTGATGGCTATACCGACTTTCGTGATGGTGATGGACTCGCTGAAGACATCGAAGTGGTGCTGATTGATATTAAAAGTGGTGGCGCACGTTTGACCAAAGGGCAACAAGCGATTGCTCAAGCCATTGCCGAAGGGCGAGTACGTTTTGAAACCATCCGAATTGATTTTGAGCATATTTAAGCTCGCGTGACTCAGCCTCAGAACCGTCGAAAAGCAATAAGGACAGAATATTCACATGGAAAAACTCTTAGCGACTGCAGCCGTTTTTGCGCTCATGCTGTGGATATGGTCTGAATATTTTCGTGCCATTCCACATTTAGAGCAGACTGGTGTGCTGAAAAATTTTCAGGTCACAGCGACTCAGGCATTTTCCGGTGAATATTTGCTGTTGGATAAACGCTACTACAGTGCGAGTAGTCGTACATTACATCCGGCCGCACCGACCGTGGTGGGTGGCTTTCAAGACTTGGCGTATGTCAGCAATATTGATCTGCTACTGAGTTCAGGCTCAAATGATTTCCAGTCTTTAAAATATCATCTTGAGTGGTCTCAGCAGAACCGCTGTTTTAGCGTGCAAGCGAAAGACGTGCCCTCGACACAAATTGAAAAGCTCAAGTCTGAATTGCAAAATGTCAGTGTGATTGCTCAATCCGAAGACGTCGCAAATCGTATTCGGCGTTTGAAATCAGGGGATCGTGTGGAGATTTTGGGTGCATGGGTGGATGTACATTCCATCAAAACAGGTAAGTCGTATAGCACTTATAATGTGTTGAATAAAAAGCCCTGTCATATCCTAAAAATTAATGCCATTCGACTAATCAAAGACTAGGTACTTTTAACTAGATTTGATTGTGCTTAAACATGGCCTTGGACGCTTTAACTCAACTTCTGTGCGCGGGCGAGCAACATGCGCTGTCCAATTTTTGGAATGCCTTCAGCATCAAAATACTGCGTTTCAAAACATTCAAACTGGGCATCTTCAAGCAACTTTTGCATATTACGATCCAAATGACAGCCATCCGCGACTTTCTTTTGAATAGGCGTCAGTAGGTGTTGTAACTGCTTAATTTTCCGATTTTCATTGTGTTGTACATGCTCAACCAAATGAAATGTCCCTGTTGGTTTCAGGACGCGGTAGATTTCTTCAAGCGCAGTTTCAATATCAGCAATGCTGCATAAGGTCCATGTACTCACGACATGATCTAGACTTTCATCTGCAAAGGGTAATTTTTCAGCACCGGCTAAAATATGCTGTACCTCAAAAGGTGCTGCATGTACACGTTCAGCAGCTAAATGAAAAATATCGGGATTGGGCTCAAGGGCAAAAACCGTATCGACATTTTGATAAAAGGCTAAATTCAAACCTGTACCAAAGCCAATTTCGAGTACCTCACCAGACACGGCTAACAGGAGTTCGCGTCGTTTATCCATCAGGCTTGGCACCTGCATGACTTGATTTAAAAGATGCGGAAAAATGTGTTGTTGATAAAATTTATAAATCATAGCGAGGATTTTTGTTGGCTTTTTTTAAAGTGTAATTCATGTCTTTTTAATTTTAAATCATGTGGTAGGGCGTGGATATGGGCCAATTGACTGAATAACAGCATTTTGTTACCAAGTTCATAAGGTTTATGCAGACTGTGTGCGTAATATAGAGTTACAACTAGTGAAAACGACATTCATCAGGCTCAACCTACGCGATTTTAAGCTCATGTTCAGGTTGGGGCATTATGAATAGATGAAGTCGGCTCAATTGCAGAATTAAAATTGAGTAATGTGAAGTATTACAGGGTAAGAGGATAACGCGATGATCAAGCGAATTGCATTAAGTACTGTGCTTGCAGGCTTTTTATTGAATGTCGGTGTCCAAGCGTCTTCAGATTATAATATTGCCAAAGGCTTAGCACCTGCTGCCAAAGGCCAGTCAATTTCCACCTTGAAAGAATTTAAAGGTGATTTCCGAATTTTAGGTTCAAAAACCTATCAAACAGATGAACAAGCAAAATTTTCTCCGATCGATTATGCGGTCAGTTGGGGTTTATTTGCAGAGCCAGAAATAGCTCGTACGATTTCAGTCAATCAATATGACCGTTTCTTAAATTGGAAAATGGATCGTGTTCCTGTACCGCAAAAGCAAGCCATGATGATGGTGTCGAATATGCACATCATTCCTGCAAACCCGCAAATTGCTAAACAAATTACTCAAGTAAAACGTGGCGATCTTGTGCGTTTAAAAGGGGATTTGGTTGAGGTGAAAGACAAAGATTTGGTTTGGACTTCATCTTTGACCCCAACAGATACGGGTGATGGGGCTTGTGAAGTTTTTCGTGTCAGTTCGATTCAGTGGATTGAAAAAGTCAAAGGCTAAACTTCGATTACATCGAGATCGTATTGAAATCGGTGTGCATTAGATGCAAGGTAAAATAATTTGATGATGAAAATGACGATCAAGAAAAAGCTTATTTTGAGTCTAATGATGGCGAGTGGTTTGGCGCTTGGTGGATGTAACAGTATGAGTTCAACTGTAGATGGGAAAACCCATGTATTTACTGAACAGCAAAGTTGTCCGACCTTGCTTGAGATGGATCGTGGACAGACTTTGGAAGTGTTGTTAAACGAAAATCCAAGTACCGGATATGTATGGTCTTTGGCTGAGCAACCGAAACTTTTTAAAGTTGAAGAAGTGTTTCAGTCAGCTCAACAACAAGCTGCTGCAGATGCGACACCAGTGCTTGGTGCAGGCGGTCAAAAAACTTATCGTTTTACCGCAACGACTGCAGGTGAAGAATTACTACATTTGAAGCATGCACGAGCTTGGGAAAAAACCGCGATGGCTGAATGGACTTGTAGAGTACGAGTGTCCTGATTTGAACTGATGATGAACGATAAAAAAAGCCAGTATTTGTACTGGCTTTTTTATTGCAGACGAACTGATTTAGAACGTCCATCTAAGCATTATTTCGCGCTGAGCGCTTGACCGTCAAATTGAATACCTTCCCAACCATTTTGCATAAATTGGCGAATGTTTTGGTGGTCAGTTGCGTCTGGTGTCGCCAAAACAGCAGCATAATGTTCAGCAAAAAGACTTAAGGTTTCAGCTTGGTTTAGACCATTCAATTGGGCAAAAGAAAATACTTTGGCACTGCCTTGGTTTTCAGTCGCTGCATTGGCTTGTTTGCCATTGGTAAAAGCAGTTGGTGTGTGGTTATAACGCGCTTCAATAAATGCAATCACATCTGAAAATTTCGCAGTCCCTGCTTGAAGTTGATCTAATAATTCCTGAGCCATAATGTCCTCTTTCAATAAAAAATACCGCAAAGTGTTGCAGACTATAGCAAGCTTTGGCCCAAACATTTAACACTATTTGCGTAAATTAAATGCGTGTATATTGAAGGGCGACCTTAGGCAGTCTGTTGCCTAAATTGTAGATACCAATGATGTTGAAGTAGGACAACTATGAACTGGCTTTTGGTCGCATGTGGCGGCGCAATTGGAGCAACACTTCGCTATGCAGCAGGACTGTTATTGGCTAAGCCAACCGTGCTCTTTCCATGGGCAACATGGTGGGTGAATATTTTAGGTTGCTTTTGTGCAGGTGTGTTCTTTGCATTTAGCCAAAAATATCCCGTTCTACAAAATGAAGCACGCTTATTGCTTATGGTTGGGATCTTAGGTGGCTTTACCACCTTTTCCAGTTTCGGCTTAGAAACCTTTCAACTGCTTAGACAAGGGCAAAGTGGGCTAGCATTCAGTTATGCTATTTCCAGTGTGGTGATTGGCGTCATCGTATTGGGACTGGGATATTACTTATTTCAGTCGATTTTAAAAATAGATGTTTAAAACAACGCTTGAAATCCACAAAATTTCAGACATAAAAAAAAGAAGCTCAGGCTGGAGGAGGGGAACCTTGAACTTCTTCAATGCTTTAATTTTAAAAGCAAAAACTTAATCGAGACTGAACTTATTGTGAGCGTTTGAAACGTGCAAAGCGTTTATTAAAGTTCGCAATACGTCCTTCATTATTTACTTGACGTTGTTCACCTGTATAAAAAGGATGTGATGCGCTTGAGATATCGAGCGTCACATATGGATAGGTCTTGCCTTCAAACTCTTTGGTTTGATTGGTGCTTAAGGTACTGCCAATCACAAAAAAGGCATTGGCATTGGTGTCATGAAAGAGCACTTCACGGTATTCGGGATGGATGTTGGCACGCATTCTTCTGTTCCTTAAATTTATTGATTAAAGAAATGTTATAACATAACAATTAAAAATGCAAATATTGCCCGAAATTCATCGGGCAATCATCAGCGCTTTACGCTCCCTTAAGCGCTAGGTGGGACCAACTCATCAAAAAGATCATTGAGATTGTCATTCACTTTCAAATGAATCAAATTCCAATAATGCCCTGAAACAGTCCGGTTCACCATCAGGGTGTCTGGCGACGGTTTAAACACATCCCAGTATTTAAGAGATGGCTTAATTAATTCTACCCCGTCATGGTGCGCTGAATTTTCAGCAAAGTCGTATTGTGTGGTCAGCGGACGCATCAGTACTTCAAGCCATTGCTCATACAAGTCCACAGGGAATTTACCGAGTTCATTGAGGGAATGTAGGGCATCGAGTTGCTGTTCCATCAGTGGAATATCGTGCTTGCGTGCAGCATTAATCAATTGCTTAAAGTGCGACACGATTTCAGGAGACAGGGTTTTCACACCGCCGTAGTCATATACGATGACTGAACCATCTTCACGAAAGGCGAAGTTGCCTGGATGCGGGTCACAGTGGAAACGTTTAAGGAAGAAAATTTCACGGCCAATGGCACGGAATAAGCGCCTTCCCAAGGCATTTCGTGTTTCTTGTGACCATGTGCTGGCAGTTTCTATACTGTCGCCAAGCTCTAGACTTAGAGTCAAAATATGACGTGAAGAATAATCTTTATAGACCTGTGGAATGATGATTTTGTCATCCAGCGCACTATGAAACGCACGGGCCACATCTAAGTTTTGCGCTTCAATTTCATAGTTCAGTTCGTTGTCCAAACTGTCCTGAATTTCACGAAATAGCTTGTTTTGTAACTTCCGATCAATTTTCAATACGCCCATCAGACGAAGGGCAAGCCGAACTTGTTTTAAATCACTTTCACAGGCTTCTTCGACACCAGGATATTGCACTTTCACCACCACCTGCTGACCATTAGGTAACACGGCTTTATGCACCTGCCCAATGGATGCAGCGGCAAAAGGTTGTTCTTCAAAACTTTTAAAAATCTGTGCGAGGGGTTTGCCGAGTTCTTGTTCTACTTGAGCCTTAATTTCAGCAAAAGGCATGGCTGGCGCTTGGCGTTGTAATTTACTGATGGCCTTTGCGACTTCAGGTGGAAAAATGTCTTTGTACTGCGAGGCAATTTGTCCGACTTTCATCACCGCACCTTTCATTTCACCCAAAGTGTCTGCAATTTGCAGACCGATGTCCTGAAAAAGTTTACTGCGAGATGCATTTTTCTGTTCTTCATCGGCAGTGATATTGCGGATGGAATTGGAAACGGTTTTAGTAGCAATGCTTGCCGTCATACTGGCAAGTTTCATAAAGCGACGACCCGGTGTGCTAGCCGTTTTTGCCATGTGATGTTCCTCAAGATCATCATTTATTATCTAATACCGATCATAGGCGACAAAACACAAACTGCCTACTTTAAATTGTTAAGACTTTATTTGCATTGATAAAATGATGGGCAAAAATGTAAATACTGAAAATAATTCAGGCAAATTTAAGCCACGTGCTGAATGGTTTAAAATATCGCGTCGCTAGAAGAGAACTGAACGATGAAAGTGTATCGCTATTTAACCGGTAAAGATGATGTCAATTTCTGTGCCCGTGTGACCAAAGCTTTAAATGAAGGCTATGAATTGTATGGCTCACCAACCATGAGTTTTAATGGGACAGAGGTGATTGTCGGGCAGGCGATCGTGAAAGACGTAGAGGACGACAGCCAAGTGCCACAAAGTTTAAAAAATGCCATCGAGGCGCTTAATTAGTTGGTTTTTGCTGCTTCGCTCGATTCAGTTTTTTCCAGTTCTAAATGTGGACTGAGATATTTGCTGCATTGATTATGGTGTAAATTTTCATTCAAGGTGATAAGGTTTTGCGTCACGATAAAATCCTGATCATCCGCAGAGGCAAACTTTTGATTGGCCTTGATGAAGTCCTGATAGGTGTATGCCATACCAGTCTGCTGACAACTTAATTTTAAACGTGTGGTATATGAGTCCGCCTGTTGTTCATGATAAAAGCGAAAGGCTGTCCAAAGTGCTTGATTGATGTAATCAAATTCGGGTTGTGATTGGACTTTGATGGGTGCGTGATATAAAGGAAATTCATGTCGGTTGATCGTTTGTTCAGCTTGTAGTGACATGGAAAAGCCTAAGCTCAGACAGAGACTGATCGAGCGAAATACATGGGACATGTTTATTTTCCTCTTCTTCGTGCTTTTTTATTTATGGCATTGCTATGCAGGGTGTTAATTTGCATTAATCTTCTGCATAGCGTAGCCGTCTTTTTTAAGTAACTGATGTTACGTAGTAACATCAGAAGCGCCATTTGATTCAAATAAAAGAACGATACGCGGTAACGTCATCCGCAAGTGTTTGAGACAGGACTACTTCTAATCAAAAATGTTTTTGCGTGACTTTGAATAATTACACGCTGGTGAACGAGTTTTGCGGATGACAATGGTTTTGGGTACTTTTGCCGAAACAAAAGTACCTCCAGCCGAAGGCTAATCCCGTTATTCAATCCCTAAGATGTAAGACTCCGTCGAATAAAATTAAAAATCATTTTAAAAATGCAAAATTACTTTTATGTGCGTAACATCAGTTAAGTAACTTTTTAGATGATTTTTTAGGGCTTATCCCGCATGTGCTAAACGTTTATTCATCATAAATAAACGCGTAAGTAGCAGTGTACATGCGACAGTCAGACCTACAATCAGGCCAATCCAAACGCCTGCAGCACCAGTCGTAGTGAAGCGTGCAAGATAGATCCCGACAGGGAAGGCAATGATCCAATACGCGATCATAGTGATCCACATCGGCCCTTTAGTGTCTTGCATGCCGCGTAAACATCCTGCGGCACTCACTTGCCATGCATCCATCAACTGATAGGCAATCGCGAACAACACCAAGTACACCGCAAGCTGAGTCACATCATAGTCATTGGTATAGAGTGACACAATTTCATTACGTAAAAGCCAAAGCAGCAACATGGTAATCAGGGCAAATACCGTCCCTGTCAACATACCGACTTTCTGGACTTTTCGCATAGCCAGCCAGTTTTTTTCCCCATAATAGGTACCGACCCGAATGGTCAGCGCAATCGCTAGTGACATTGGAATCATAAACAATTGCGAGGTAATCGAAATGGCGACTTGATGCGCTGCAATGGTGACTTCGCCCAAGGGACTCAACACAATAGCGGCTGTACTAAAAATACTGACTTCAAAGAAAATGGCTAAGCCAATAGGAAAGCCGAGTTTTAAAATACGTTTGATCCATTCACTGTTCATTTTTTCAAAAGCAGCGAAAGGTTGGGTTTTTTGATAGGCCGATCCTTTGAAAACGTACATCGCCAAAGCAAAGAACATTAACCATTGCAAAATCGCGGTGGCAAAACCACATCCTGCTGAACCCAGTTCAGGGACTGGGCCTAAACCATACATAAAAATAAAGTTCAGTGGAATTAACACCAATAAGGCCAGCAGACTCAGCACAGTGACTGGACGTGGATGCCCCAATGCTTCTGAGTAACCACGTAAAGCTGCGTACATGGTGACAGCAGGCATACCTAAACTAATGGCGTGTAAGAATAAGCTCGCCTTCGGAAGTAATACTTCAGGGACACCCAATAACGGTAAAAGCAGCGGCATAGCTTGTAAGACTAATGCGGCAATGATCCCTAAAAATAATGCGACCCACAAAGACTGACGGGCGATGGTGGCAATTTTTTCAGGCGTGCGAGCACCATTGGCTTCTGCCACTAATGGGGTGGTTGCAATCATAATGCCGCTGAACAGCAGCATGACCGGTATCCATAAACCGACCCCGACCGCAATGGCTGCAAGGTCATTGGCGGACATGTGTCCAGCCATGATGGTATCAATGAGACCAAATCCCGCTTGCGCAAACTGCGTGATCAATATCGGGATCATTAAATGAAACAGTTGTTTTAATTCATACTTGCTGCTTGTTACAGCCGTGACAGTAGACACAGAATGTACTCATTTCTTGTGAGGTGCTTAGGAATGAGGTCTTAGCGTTGGAAAGTGAGAAGCACACCAATAAAAATCACCACGCCACCCAATAAGCGTTGCCAGTTAATCGGGGTTTTTTCAGTGCCGAGCAAGCCAAAATGGTCAAATACCATCGACATTAAGATCTGTCCAAAAATAATCAGACCGGAGAGGGATAAAAAACCCAGTTTCGGTGCGGTATAAATACTGATACTGATGGCATAAACACCCAAACATCCCCCCAGCCATAAATACCAAGGGATTTGAGCAAAACTTGCAAAGTCCGGTTTTTCGGCCGATTGAAAAAACACCATAAAGGCGAGGACTATTGTACCAACCAAAAAAGAAAAAAGGGCAGCTTGCAGCGGTGAATATAAATATTCACGCAATTGGCTGTTGATCGCTGTTTGAATGGTCATAGCGATACCAACACCCATCGCGAGCGGCAGTAAGTACAATAAATGGCTGCTTATTTTCATCTTCTAATCATCTAATTCTTCTTTAATTTTATTAGTCTACTGTATTGTGGATGAGTTTTCATAAGCGCTCTGATGCAGTCATGTTAAAATGCGCTTACTTCTTTTGTTCCTTTTGAGCATTTTCCTTGGCTGAATTAAATCCTGCAGTTGTTCCGTTATCTTTATACATTCACATGCCGTGGTGTGTGCGCAAATGTCCATACTGTGACTTTAATTCGCATGCGGTGCCGAATGGTGAATTGTCTCTGGACTTAGAACAAGAATATTTACAGGCGTTGGTTGAAGACTTTAAAACCCAAGTCGATTTTGCTCAGGGCCGCCTGATTCATAGTGTATTTATTGGTGGCGGTACACCATCTTTGATTTCTGCCCAAGGTTATCAATGGTTATTTACTCAGCTCAAAGCATTGGTGCCATTTGAAAAGGGCTGTGAAATTACCTTGGAAGCCAATCCGGGCACGGTTGAGCACGATCCTTTTGCTGGTTATTTAGATGCAGGGATTAATCGTCTATCTATCGGTGTGCAAAGTTTTAATACCGACCAGCTGAAAAAGCTGGGGCGGATTCACTCGAATGATGATGCGATTTCTGCCATTCAGCATGCAAAAGAGGCGGGTTTTGAACGGGTAAATGTCGACTTGATGCATGGCCTGCCTGAACAAACCATTGAGCAAGCGCTTTTGGATTTGAAATTGGCTGTGGAAAATGGCGCAACGCATGTGTCGTGGTATCAGTTGACCATTGAACCCAATACGGTTTTCTTCCGCACAAAACCGATTTTACCTGTCGATGATGTGCTTGAAGATATTCAAGAACAGGGCGAAGCCTATTTAACAGCGCAAGGCTTTATCAATTATGAAGTATCTGCATGGCGTAAAGAAAAGCCGTCGGCACATAATTTAAATTATTGGCAGTTTGGCGATTATTTGGCGATTGGCGCAGGCGCACATGGCAAAGTGACCATGCCAGACGGGGTGTATCGTTTCCAAAAAACCCGATTGCCGAAAGACTATTTAGCCAAAGTACCTGCTGAACATCTTCAGTTTAAGCGCATCGAAGCAGCCGACATGCCTTTTGAATTTATGATGAATGCACTTCGTTTAAATCATGGGGTGGAAGCCAAGCTATATAGCGAGCGTACAGGGGAAAGTTTAGAGCCGATTGCCGAGTTATTGAACTCATTACGTGAACGTAAATTGATGGTCAGTGATCCAACACTTTTGTCTTGTACCGAGCAGGGACATATCTTTTTAAATTCAGTATTGGAAGAATTCCTGTAATGAAAGCTATGTCAAACTTGTTTTAAAATTTGAGCGACAAGTAATTTTTCATATTCCGAATGTAATTTGCAGAATGTGTATGAAATTATTCAGTTGATAATTGAATTTACATGGCATAAAGGAACTTCAGAAAATGAAATATATTTTAACTGCGACGTTATTAACTATAGCTTTGGTGGGTTGCACCGATAAAAAAGCACCATCAGAACAAAATGTTGCAACAGAGGCAACGACCGCAACTGCACAAACAAACGATGTTGCAGTATCTCAAGATGAGCAAGTGATTCACTTTACAGGGCCACAAGATCTTAGCCTTGAGTTAAAAACCAAAGATAATTTTGAAACCGCACAATTGACTGATAATTCTGATCGTGTGTATGAATTGAAACGAGGAGTTTCAGGAAGTGGTGTACGACTTGCCAACGACCAAGGTGTTTCAATTCACTTTAAGAACTTTAATGGTGTGAATGAAGGCACTGTTGAGTTGGTAAAAGATAAACCCATAGAGATCAAAGAATTTATTGCTGATAAAGCAAAGTAAATATTAAAAAAGACCGCATGAGCGGTCTTTTTTTAATTTAGCTTAACGATGTTTCGGTGGCATAGGCGGTAACTTATGCTGCGGAACAGGTTTGTGTTGATTGCATTTAAAAGCTACTGCCTTATGATTTTGTTTGGCAAATTTTGCATGAGCGTGTTGATGCTCTTTTTTCACCATTTGCGGCCCAGCAGATTTGTGATGTATTGCTTTAGGCGGTACAGGTTTTTTATCAAAGTATGGAGCAGGTGGTGGATTTTTATGATCGAATGCGGGCGCTGCCATTGCAGACATTGTCGCAGTTGTTGCAATCAGACCAACCATCAATGAAGACATCAATTTTTTCATGGTTACGCTCTCTATGAATCATTGAAGTCATCATAGGGGGAGGCTATGGAGAAGATATGAAGTTGTATGAGATACAAATGTAAAGCTAAAATTATGGAGTTAAATTTACTTTAAGTATTTAATATTTATTAAATAAAATTATGTTTTGGCGATAAGGTGTTTTATTTTTGTTGAAAAATACAACAATATTTCTCCATATAAAGTTCATCTTTATACATTGTTATTACCTCATGAAGAAATTAAGAATACTACTCGTAATTCCTATAGATCAAAATTAAAAGAGAAGACAATAAAAAGACCGCCGAAGCGGTCTTTTTATAGAGTCATTTAACTCGGTTTAAAGCTTAGTAGTCAAAGCTAAAGTGTTCAGGAGCCAAAGAAGTCATGGTCTTCGATGGGTTAACCATTGCTTCAGCGTGACCTTGTGAGCGTGGTAATAGACGTTCAAAGTAGAAGTCTGCCACTTTGATTTTTGCTTTATAGAACTCAGGAACTTCTGCACCATTGCCTTCTGCTAATTTTTCAGAAGCTACGGCAGCTTGTTGTGCCCAGAAGTAAGCCATCATCACGTAGCCAGAGAACATCAAGAAATCTACAGATGCAGAAGATACGATGTCACGGTCTTTACGTGCTGCAAGCATGATACGAACCGTTAATGCATTCCATTGTGCGCAAAGCTTCGTTAAGTCCCACGCAAAACGACGCATGTATTTGTTACGTGCATGTTGACCACAGAACTTCAAGATTTCAGCTGTGTAGTCACGAATCACTTTACCTTTAGAGGTCAGCAGAACTTTACGACCAATCAAGTCTAGTGCTTGAACACCGGTTGTGCCTTCGTAGAGAGTAGAGATACGTGAGTCACGAACGATTTGTTCCATGCCCCATTCTTTAATATAACCATGACCACCGTATACTTGCATACCATGGTTTGCAGCTTCATAACCCATTTCGGTTAAGAAACCTTTGAGAATCGGTGTGTAGAAGCCTAAGTGGTCATCATGTGCTTCAAATGCTGCTGTATCACCGCGGGTTAAAGCATCAGTCATTTTGTCCGCAATTTGAGCTGCATAGTAAATCATTGAACGGCCGCCTTCAGCGATCGCTTTTTGAGTTAAAAGCATACGACGTACGTCTGCATGGTGAATAATCGCATCGGCTACTTTTTCAGGATCTTTTTTACCTGAAAGTGCGCGCATAGACATACGTTCTTTCGCGTATGGAAGTGCGCCTTGGAATGCCAATTCAGCATGTGCAATACCTTGAATTGCTGTACCAATACGTGCAGTGTTCATGAAGGTGAACATTGCATGTAGGCCTTTGTGTTTTTCACCGATCAAGTAACCAATCGCATTGTCAAAATTCAGCACAGCTGTTGCTGAAGCACGGATCCCCATTTTGTGTTCAATCGAACCACACGTTACTGGATTGCGTTCGCCCACAGTACCATCTGCATTCACAAGGAATTTTGGAACGATGAATAATGAAATGCCTTTTGTACCTGCAGGTGCATCTGGAAGACGTGCAAGAACGATATGTACGATGTTCTCTGTTAAATCATGCTCACCCGCAGAGATGAAGATTTTTGTACCAGAAATTGCATAGCTACCATCAGCTTGAGGTTCCGCTTTGGTTTTTACCTGACCTAAGTCGGTACCGCATTGAGGTTCAGTTAAGCACATGGTGCCTGACCAAGTTCCAGCAACAAGGTTCGGTAAATATTGGTTTTTCTGTTCTTCTGAACCAAATTGAAGAATGGTGTTGATACAACCTACGCTGAGACCTGGATACATTTGGAATGACCAGTTCGCTGTACCCATCATTTCAGATTTGATGAGATTCAACGACTGTGGCAAGTTTTGACCGCCAAATTCTTCAGGGAAAGACAGACCTTGCCAGCCACCCTGTACAAATTGGTCATAGGCTTCTTTAAAACCTTTTGGTGTTTTTACATCGCCATTTTCAAAATGACAGCCTTCTTCATCACCCGTTTGGTTTAAAGGCGAAAGGATGTTTTCACAAAAATCCGCTGCACCTTCTAAAATCATGTCGACAGTGTCTGCATCAGCAGCTTCACCATTAGACAAAGTTTTGTAATGTGCTGGGTAATCGAGTACTTCATTCATTAAGAAACGAATATCGTGTAAAGGCGCTTTATATGCAGGCATAGTCTTAATCCTAATATCTAAATTTTTTTGGATTATCTGTATTGATGATTTGATTATTCATAATTTTATCCAAAAAACATTGATGAATACGCCCTTAAAAAATGTCAGAAAGGCGAATTGTAATATTTAACCAACATGTGAAATGTAAACTTCTGATAGACTTGATGTTGATCTTTTGATCATTTTTTTCTTTTAATAAATCATAAAGAACTTAGGTCTTTCGTACAATTATGCGATTAAAATATATAACACTTTGTTTACTGGGTTTGAGTATTACTGGGTGTGCTCAACATGTCATAAAAACCAATTCAACGGATCAGTCTCTCGGGCAACAAGCCACTCAAGGCTTAAACGCAATGTTTGAAAATGCCAGTTATGACATGAAAGGGCAATTTTCAATTCAGACAGATATTCAGTTCGATGAAAAAAAGCCTGAAACCAAGTCAAAACCTGCGATAAGCACACAGCCAGAGCTGGATCCTAAACTTAAAAAACAACTGGATCAGTTGATTAAAACCCAAAATATTCCATTTAGCCAAAAAGAAAAGAAACAGCTCTATCAAGCGATTGCCAATGAATCGATCCCACCATCAGCGCGCTATAGCGATGAAGATGATGGCGTTTCTCCGCAATCCAAAATTGCACAATCACTACTGAATGTGTTGAATGATTTACAGTTTAGCTATAGCGGTTCAGTACATTTTAGAGAAAAACTTGCTGCCTTAACCTTACAACTGAGTTATCAAAAACCGACTTTGCAGGTGAATGCACAGTTGCCGATGATCATTGATTTTAATCAACATAAATTTTATACCAACTATTTTGCGTTCATGCCGTTTATGGTAAATCGTGAAAGCCAAAGCAGCTTGGCTTATGTGGATTTTTCAAAACATAAAGACACGATTGCTCAGTACGATTTGAAAAAATTTGCTGACTATTTAAAACAAATGAATGCTTTGCCTTATGTCTTGGCAGAGCCGAATCAAGTGCAAAATATTGCTTTAACACGTGATGAAAAAAATGCAGGGCTGACTAAAAAAATCCGCTATGTGGGTGATCTCGATGCGCTATACACCCAGCTTGAACTTTTTGATTTTGTGAACGCCAACTATTACACCACGCAAATCAAAGGTCAGCGTAATAGTGACGCTGAGCAAGATGAATCTGTGGATGCTGCTGTGCATCTTAGTGCTTCCGAAGAGGCGATGGCTGCGGCTGAAGCGGCGGGAGGGACTGCAGTAGCGGCAGCAGCTGAGGATGAAGACTATGATGCGGCTTATGCATCTGTTGAACGTGTGAATGAGCTGCTCAATGCGAAAATGCATGGCCTGATGTATCACCAACACGAAACTGAAGAAGAACAAACGTCTTCTGCCGCTGAATCTGCTGAATACGCGATCGATACTGCAAGTGCATATGCGGAGGCGACCGCGGCTGATGACGAAGAAACCTATAGTTCGGATACTGAAGTAACCGAAGCTTATGCGGTTTCCGAAGAAGATGATGAAACAGCGAATTTATCTGAAGAAGTCTGTCAGGCCTTGATGAACACCAAACAGGTGCCGATTGGTAAAGTCACACTGTGTCAGGATTATCAAGATGTTCGGGTGATACCGCTGCAAGAAGATTCTGTACCATCGGCCTCTGCTGCGGACGCATCCAATACAGATTCAGAGATTTCGGACGCTGTTGAACAGTTAAAGCCGGTATTCCAGCAATATCAAAGTGAACAACTTGTCGATGTAAAACAATTCCAGCAATTATGGCAAAAGCATCAAACTGAAATTGCGCAGGTGCTGAATGCACAGGATAAATCATCTTCGAATGTGGTGATGGATGTAGGCTTAGATCACAAAGGCCGCGTCCAAGTAATGGACTATCAATTGGCCTTTAATGAGCCACATTTAGGTCAATTAAAGCTGAAAAGTAGCAACCAAATTTTGAATTATGGCAATGCGACTAAAATTGATCGTCAAGCCATGAAACAGGCAAAATCCATTGAGGAAGTCAGTAAAGATTCACTCTTTGAAAATATGTTGAAAGGCCTGCTTGCGCCGATCACAGGAAATGATCCTCTGCTTGCTGAAGCAGAAACTGCATCGGTTGATGATGTCCGTGCTGCAAATGAAGAAATCGAACTTCCTGAATATCTCAGTACTGTGGCATTGCAAAGTTATAAACGTCATCAATCTGAAGTGAAAGCCTATCAAGCGGCATTTGTCGTGGCATTTGCTAACTATCGCGCTCAGTATGTGCGTTATTACTCAGCCAATGATTTGAATGAAATTGCAGAAGTTTATGCATATCGATTTGTTGATGGCTTAAAAGAGCCAACAGGCAATGCGCTGAAACGTTTAAATCAATTACGTGATAAGCATGCTTTGCATCGCTATCAAGACTTTGATGACTTAGGTTCTTCGGTCAACCATTATGTACAGTCAGGAATTGGCGAGTACAAAGCTCAGGTTGAATGGAAGCAGTTGCAAAAAACCTATAAAACTGATCAGGCGATTTTTGCACATTTATATCAACAAAACTTTTTAGCCAGTTATGAACTGGAAGGAACTGAAAAAGCACATTTGGTGAAAGCATCAAAAATCTATGCGCAAGCCTTTGCTGATGATATCAAAGGAAAATTATCAGAAGCGTCATTACAAGGCCTAACAGCAGAACACGAAGAGTTGTTCAGCCAATCGGCTTATTATGAAACCTATAAGGCCATTCAAAAACACAAGAACTAAGTTGGATCAAAAAAAGAACCTCAATTGAGGTTCTTTTTTTAGGTGTTTAGCCTGCTCAGAAAGTGAATTGAGCAAATCATTTTGAATTATAGAAAGTCTTTTAGATCAGGTTTAATGCCATTCCAAATGGAAAAAGATTCAATCGCTTGACCAACCAACATGCCAAAACCTTCTGAGGTCGGAACATGGCGTGCTTTGGCTTGATCCAAAAACGTCGACGGTTTGCCATAGGCCATTTCATAGGCGTGCGTGAATTGTAAAGCTTCAGGCAAAATCAGTGCATCACCCGTTAAGCTGGCCGATGTGGCATTAATCACCAGATCAAATTGACCTGCTAAGTCAGTGAGTGCAATGGCTGCAAGTTCGGCATTCGGTACGGCAGTTTTTAAGTCAGCGACCAATTGTTCAGCACGCGCTAAAGTACGATTGGCAATGACGATTTTTTTGGCCCCAGCTTGTACCAGTGGGTAAATCACGCCACGTGTCGCACCGCCTGCACCAATGATCAATATATCGGTCTGTTCTAAATTCCAATCTAAGGCACGGATGGCATCGACTAGGCCTTGTCCATCGGTATTATCGCCATGGAGTGTGCCATCTTGCATCCATAGTGTATTGACCGCACCTGCAATTTTGGCACGTTCAGTAAGGACGGCACATTGTGCATAGGCTTGTTCTTTAAACGGAACAGTGACATTCATACCGATGCCACCTTCGGCAAAGAAGGATTCGACACTGTGCTGAAAACCATCGAGTGGCGCAAGTCGTTTGCTGTACTGAATGTCGAGGCCTGTTTTTTCAGCGAAGGCATGATGAAGTTCAGGTGAGCGTGATTGTTCAATCGGGTTGCCAATCACGGCAAATTGTTTGCTCATTGCACAGCGTCCATGTAGATGTGAAAGAGCAGACAATATACGCCAAAACCGAGGATGGCTAAAGTTCGGGCAGTCTTAAAATCGTGAAATAAAGGCGGAAAATTAAGGATTACAAATATCTAGGACGCTTTGAATCAAGATGCTCGCTGCACTGATGACTAAACCAATCAAGGCAACCACCATGAAGCCAATAGCCAAATTATCATTCAAAGACGTTTCGGAAAAAATATTAGTACTGATAGCGCTGATCAGCACAACAGCAAAGCTCCAAAACACCAAGGCAGTAAGACTGACTGCTTTTTTATTGAGTGTTTGATGTGTCATGTGCGTTGTACTCCGTACAAGAAAGTTACAGCCATGAGTTTATTGACACATTGTGCAATGACATAGCGTAAAGCTGTTTAAAAGATGTGTCATTGTTGAGCAATCTGATTACAAAGTAAATGCTTAAAAAATTTATTTATGCATCAAGATATTACCTAGAAATACAAATACTTTAATTAAAAGGCAATCAAAAGCCCCTGATGGACAGAGGCAAATACATGTCTATCTATTTTATTTCAATATATTAAGCCAATCATGCGGTTTTAAATAAAAGTCGGTGAGCTTTTTCTCTGGAGAATTTTCTTCCCATTCAGGACGATACGACCAGCCCGCCAAAGGTGGCATACTTACTAAAATGGATTCAATACGCCCACCAGTTTGTAAGCCAAATAAGGTGCCACGGTCATACACTAGGTTATATTCAACGTAACGACCACGACGGTAAAGTTGGAAGTCTCGTTGTGCTTCGGTATAGGCTTTGTCTTGGTTTCTTTGGAAGATTGGTAAAATCGCCTCTAAATAACCATTACCGACGGCCTGCATATATTTGAAACAGGTTTCAAAGTCCCATTGGTTGAGATCATCAAAGAATAAACCACCCACACCACGTTGTTCATCACGGTGTTTGAGATAGAAATAGTCATCACACCATTTCTTATGTTCATCATAGAGTGTATCACTAAATGGGGCACAAAGATCATGGGCAGTTTGATGCCAAGACAAGACATCTTCATCATTTGGATAAAATGGAGTGAGGTCAAAACCACCGCCAAACCACCAAATCGGATCTTGTCCTTCTTTTTCGGCGACAAATAAACGCACATTGGCATGTGAGGTTGGGACGTTGGGGTTTTTCGGGTGAATTACCAACGACACGCCCATGGCTTGCGCTTTTGCACCTGCAATAGCGGGATGGCGTTCAGTCGCAGAGGCGGGTAATTTTGAAATGTTAATGTGCGAGAACATCACGCCGCCTTTTTCAATCACCGTTCCATTTTGAAGAACACGTGAGCGACCACCACCACCTTCAGGGCGTTCCCAGTCATCGATCGCAAATTCGGCACTTCCGCCACCAGCACGTTCTTGCTGTTCCAATGCGGCACAAATCCGTGCCTGTAAATCGCGAAGGAATTCATCTACACGTTGAATATCGGCTGAAGTTGGATTCTGCATGGTGACCTTTATTAAAATAATTTAAAGATAAGTGTCATCAAAACATAAATTACGTGAAAACTTAAGGCATTTTTCCCGATACTCAGCATCGGATCTTTGCTTTCAATCTGGAAATCTAGTGATTAAATAAAAAGATCATGCAGAGTTAGCAGCAATTGCTCCGGCTGAAATTGGGCCTATTCCGACAAATTTGCTAGGTTGAATTCACATCTGAAGCTCAGCACAATAATCATAAGGTAGATTTAAATTGAATCTCATTGATTGAAATGGTGCATCGATGTCTCAGCAGGCGAGTTCTTTAATTCAAAAATACAATGTACCAGGTCCACGCTATACCAGTTATCCAACCGTGCCGTATTGGGAGGAAGCTGAGTTTTCATTGCAACAGTGGAAACAGGGATTGAAGCGTTCATTTGATGAGACCAATCACAGCGAAGGCATCAGCCTGTACATCCATTTACCATTTTGTGAAAGCTTATGTACGTTTTGTGGCTGCCATAAAAAAGTCACAAAAAAACATGAGATGGAGCTGCCTTATATTCAGGCGGTGCTGAAAGAATGGGACTTATATTGTCAGCTCTTGGTCGACCGGCCAATAATTAAAGAAATTCATTTGGGCGGGGGAACGCCTACCTTCTTTTCTCCTGAGCATCTCACCCAGTTGATTCAAGGCATTCTAGTGCATGCTGATATTGCCGATGCGTATGAATTTAGCTTTGAAGGCCATCCGAACAATACCACACGTGAGCATTTACAAGCCTTGTACGATGTTGGATTTCGGCGCGTAAGTTATGGAGTGCAGGATTATAATGAGAAGGTGCAAAAAGCCATCCACCGTATTCAGCCCTTTGCACATGTTGAACAAGTGACACAGTGGGCACGTGATATTGGCTATACCTCTATTTCGCATGACTTGGTTTTTGGTTTGCCATTTCAGGATTTAAACGACGTGTTGCATACCATTGAACAGACCAATCGTTTGATGCCAGATCGTCTAGCCTTTTATAGCTATGCACATGTGCCGTGGATTAAGGGCAATGGTCAGCGTGGTTTTAAAGATGCCGATGTCCCGAAAGATGATTTAAAGCGTCAATGCTATGAAGAAGGTAAAAAACAGCTACTGGCGCAGGGCTATCATGAAATTGGGATGGATCATTTTGCATTAACCCAAGATCCGATGTATCAAGCTTTTCAGCAGGGCAGTTTGCACCGTAATTTTATGGGCTATACCGCATCGAAAACCCAAGTGATGATTGGTCTCGGCTTATCTTCGATCAGTGATAGTTGGTACAGCTTTGCACAAAATGAAAAGAAAATTGAAGACTATTATGCACGTTTAGAAGTGAATGAAATTCCAGTCTATCGGGGGCATGTGCTGACAGATGAGGACTTAATCATTCGTAAACATATTCTCAATTTGATGTGTACCTTCCAAACTTCTTGGGCAGGTCCAGAAATGCAATTTCCTGAGCTTGATGAAGTATTAGCGCAATTGGCTGAAATGCAAGAAGATGGCTTGCTCGAGATTTTTGATCAGCACATTCAGGTGAGTGATGCAGGCAAGCCTTTTGTTCGCAATATCTGCATGGCGTTTGATTTACGATTAAAACGTCGTGTTCCTGAAAATCGTATTTTTTCGATGACGATTTGAATTTTCCCTAACTCCTCTTTAATAAAGAGGGGGAAGCCTCCCTTTTGTAAAGAGAGGTTTGGAGGGATTAATTTATGGAGAATTTAAAGGATTTTTAAAAATCATCCTTTTGATACATATGCGACATACGATCATGTTTGGTTTTTAAATATTGTTCGTTAAAGGGATTTAAACCCACAGTCAGCGGAACACGATCAACGACATTCACCCCTTGTTCTTGTAGCGCTTCAATTTTTAACGGGTTATTGGTAATGAGACGCACCGCAGTAATGTTGAGATGATTTAACATGATAGGACACATATCATAACGACGTGCATCAGCAGGAAGATCCAATAATAAATTAGCATCGACTGTGTCATGGCCTTGGTCTTGTAGAGCGTAAGCACGGATTTTATTGGTTAAACCAATACCGCGACCTTCTTGGCGTAAATATAAAATCACCCCTTGACCCGCTTCATTAATTAATTTTTGGGTGGCTTGAAGTTGTGGGCCGCAGTCACATTTGAGTGAAGCAAAGGCATCACCAGTCAGGCATTCGGAGTGGATACGTACTAAAACAGGTTCAGTGGGAGCTTGTTCTAGTCCTTTAGAGAGTGCGACATGTTCTTCACCGGTTTCAGGATCCTGAAAAACCGTAATATTGAATTCACCAAAAGCGGTCGGTAATCTTGACGTTGCGACAAATTCTATAGGCACTGCTTAACCCGTTTATTCGATTATAAATTGGCTAAAGTATAGCGTAATGCTTGGACATTGGTAGAATTGCAACGACGAATTTATGCAGAACATTTTCTTTTTTGTATAAAGCGAACGATAATAGTTGATAAATAGGAAGATTATTCAGGATAATCTGACTCATTCAAAATCTCCCCAACGAGATCATTGCTAAAAATTACATCGCTACAAGTTTGGCTGATTGTAAGGTGATACAATTCGACGATATGATCGAGTTACCCATTTAGACCGAGCTTAGGAATTTGCCAGGCTTTAGAAGGCTTTGCCACATTATGCTGTATAAAGAAATACCATCTCAACGCCCTGTAACACCGTTGCTGGATACGATTAACCATCCTCAACAACTTCGTTTACTCGAGCGCAGCCAATTAGAGCAAGTGGCGGATGAGTTACGTCAATTTATTTTGTATGCGGCCGGACAAAGTGGTGGGCATTTTGGTGCCAATCTTGGGGTGATCGAATTAACCGTGGCATTACATTACTGTTTTGAAACGCCACGTGATCGTCTGATTTGGGATGTGGGTCATCAAGCCTATCCGCATAAAGCCTTGACCGGTCGTCGTGAACAATTAGTGACGATTCGTGCCAAAGATGGTTTGGCTGCGTTTCCTGCCCGTGAAGAATCTGAATTTGACACCTTTGGCGTAGGCCATTCATCAACAGCGATTTCTGCTGGTCTTGGGATGTCATTGGCACGTCGCTTCAAGCAAGATCCCTGTCATGTGGTTGCAATCGTGGGTGATGGCGCGATGACAGCGGGCATGGCTTTTGAAGCCATGAACGATGCGGTGGCACACAATGCTGACCTTATGGTGGTATTGAACGACAACGATATGTCGATTTCATGCAGTACCGGTGGTTTTGCCAAGCATTTGGCTGCGATTTGGGAAAGTGGTCAATCGGTGAATATTTCTGAAAATGGCGAAGCCTATATTCAACCTCATCCTGAATGGGCGTATAACTCACGCCTACATTGTGCTGCGACCGATGCTGCAGATAACTTATTTAAAGCCATTGGCTTTGACTACTTTGGTCCTTTTGATGGGCACGATGTTGAACAATTAACAAATGTGTTTGAAGCCTTAAAAAAACGCACAGGCCCACGTTTAGTGCATGTCTATACCAAAAAAGGTAAAGGCTTTGCACCTGCCGAAGCAGATCAAATCAAATACCATGCCATCAGTAAAGTGAATGCACCCGTTGCAGTGGCAACTGCACCGAAATATTCAGATGTTTTTGGTCAGTGGTTATGTGATGAAGCTGCACAGGATGATCGTTTATTGGCGATTACCCCAGCGATGTGTGAAGGTTCAGGCATGGTGCAATTTGCCAAGCAGTTTCCTGAGCGTTTCTTTGATGTTGCCATTGCAGAACAACATGCGGTGACTTTGGCTGCGGGGATGGCCTGTGAAGGGGTAAAACCGGTTGTTGCAATCTATTCAACCTTCTTACAACGTGGTTATGATCAACTGATTCATGACGTCGCTTTGCAAAATCTTGATGTGACATTTGGTATCGACCGTGCAGGTTTGGTTGGTGAAGATGGCCCAACGCATGCCGGTGCATATGATTATGCCTTTATGCGTACCGTGCCAAACATGGTGATCATGGCGCCGAAAGACGAAAATGAATGTCGTCAAATGTTGCATACGGCTTATTTGTATAAAGGCCCAGCGGCGGTACGTTACCCACGTGGTAATGGACTGGGTGTTAAGATTCAGCAAGAGATGACCGAGCTTGAAATTGGCCGTGGTGAAATTCTTGCAAACTTCAATGATCAGCAAGATGACACCATTTCTATTCTGGCTTTCGGTAGTCGTGTTCAAGCGGCACTAGAGGCAGGACAGGCTTTAGCGACAAAGCTAGATGTGGCTGTACGTGTGATTAATATGCGCTTCGTGAAGCCATTAGATACACAGTTGATCGATCAAATCGCAGCAAGTACGCAACTATTTGTGACAGTTGAAGAGCATGCAGTCATGGCGGGTGCGGGCAGTGCGGTAAATGAATATTTAGCGCAGGCTAGTATTGTTAAACCGATGCTGAATTTAGGTTTGTCAGATGAATTTATGCATCAGGCGACACATGCTCAAATGCTACAACAAGCTGGACTAGATGCTGAAGGCATTATCACTTCTGTGACACAAAGCTGGATAAAACATAAGTCAACTGTAGTTTGCTGAATTTCTAATTTTTAGAAACATTTTTTCCCTAAAAGCCCTTATATTTGATAAGATATAAGGGCTTTTATGCATTATTCTTTATCAGTATCTTCAAATTTGTAGTGGGTGTTCAATGGAACCTATGGTGGTTATGGCTGCGCGTGCGGCTCAATTAGTTGGTCAAGAGCTTTTAAAAGCGCATCAAAATCGTCATAAACTCGATCTACAAGTCGAAGAAAAAGGAATTGATGGTCCAGTAACGCGTGTAGACCGTTATTTGGAACAATTGACTATCGATACCCTACGTAAAAGCTATAAAAATCACAGTTTCCTAGGCGAAGAGTTTGGTCTTCAAGAAGGTAAAGGTCACGACGCTGATTGGTGTTGGATCATCGACCCACTTGATGGCACATTAAACTTCGTTAATGGTGTTCCACATTTCTGCATCTCTATCGCAGTTCAACATAAAGGTGTAACTCAGCACGGTGTTATTTATGACCCTGTGAAAGATGAGTTGTTCTCTGCAAGCCGTGGTCGCGGTGCGATGATGAACCAACGCCGTATTCGTGTAAATGTAAGAGACAGCTTAGAAAACACGTTCCTTTCAGTGGGTCATGCGTATCGTAAAATTCGTAATGGCGAAGTGGTTTCTTATGCGAAAAACCATTTCAACTCATTGTTAAATGTGACTGAAGCCGGTGCTCAATACCGTCGTTCAGGTTCTGCTGCTCTTGATCTAGCATATGTTGCTGCAGGTCGTTTCGATGGTTATTTCGAACTTGGTTTGAAACCATGGGACATCGCTGCGGGTGAACTTATTGTAAAAGAAGCGGGTGGTACTGTGGTTGATGCTCGTGGTGGTAACGACTCAATGGACAATGGTCAAGTACTTGCATGTTCTATGAAAATGCTTAAACCACTTATGCAAGCTGTTGTTCCAGCTTGGGGTGAAGCTGCTAAATAATAGAACGCTTAGTTCGAGTTTATTGACAGAATAATGAAATAAAGCCCTCTTTATGAGGGCTTTATTTTTGTCTAATCGGTCAAAAATAAAGGCTTAAACACCTATAATTTAAAGCTTCTTACAAAAAACATTCTGAAGTTGACTAAAACAGGTGACATTTAAAAACTTTCTGCTATAATCGCCGCACGCACTAAATTTCGTTCATTACCTGAACATTCTCTTCTATCATTGTGTATGCGCGTTCCGGTCCAAAGAGAGGACGATATTTCGCGCCCCACCCAATCGCTAAGCGATTCCTTCAGGTTGCGGCTGTAATCATGTGTGCGTTATACACATCGTCGTTCTCGGATCGCCGCTGATTCTATATTTTCAGCGTTTTTTGCTGTGCCGCTTTTTGCCGATGTCCATCTGAATTTATATTTTTAATGGAGCACCCATTTTTGGGGTGAAATACTCTATGAGCAAAACTTTTGCTGATTTTCCTTTACATGAGTCGTTACAACTAGCATTACAAGGTCTAGGTTTTACTACTCCGACTCCAGTGCAAGAACAATCAATTCCAGCTGCATTAGAAGGTAAAGACCTTCTTGTATCAAGCCAAACTGGTTCTGGTAAAACTGCTGCATTCTTACTCCCAACTGTGAATGCTTTGGCTGGTCAAGACACTTTGATGTCTTTCAAAGAGCGCATGAAAGCGGTAACTGCACCGTCTATTCTTGTACTTTGCCCTACACGTGAATTGGCTCAACAGGTTAGCCAAGACGCAATTGCTTTAGTACGTCATATGAAAGGTGTTCGTATTGCTGCAATTATGGGTGGTATGCCTTTCGGTAAACAAATTCAACAGCTTAAAGGTGCACAAGTTGTCGTAGCGACTCCAGGTCGTTTACTTGACTTGGTGAACCGTCGTCAAATTAAACTAGACAACGTTGATGCGTTAATCGTTGACGAAGCTGACCGTATGCTTGACTTAGGTTTCTCTGAAGACCTAGAAGCGATCAGCGACTTGGCTGCTAACCGTAAACAAACATTAATGTTCTCTGCAACATTTGCGCCGCGTATCATTACACTTGCAGAACGCATGATGAATGATCCACAGCGTATTGCGATTGAAACTGGTCACTCTACAAATACTGACATTACTCAGACTCTTCACTGGACTGACGGTTTCGAACACAAGAAAAAACTTTTGACTCACTGGTTATCTGATGAGTCTGTAGATCAAGCAGTTGTATTCGCATCTACTCAAGAAGATACAGATATGTTGGCTGAAGAACTTGCAGAAGCAGGTCACTCAGTTGTCGCTCTTCATGGTGCAATGCCACAAACTGTACGTAACCGTCGTTTACGTAGCATTCGTGAAGGTCGTGCAAAAATCTTAGTTGCGACTGACGTTGCTGCACGTGGTCTAGACGTACCAACTATTTCTCACGTAATTAACTTCGGTCTTCCAATGAAGAACGAAGACTATGTACACCGTATCGGTCGTACAGGTCGTGCGGGCCGTACTGGTAACGCGATTACTTTAGCGACTTACCGTGAACGCGGTAAAATCCGTGCTTTAGAAGACTTCTTAGATGCACGTTTAAATGTGTCTGAAATTGAAGGTCTTGAGCCATCTCCACCTCCTGCACGCGGTAGCCGTGATGGCGGTCGTGGTCGTCGTGATGGTGGTCGCGGTGGTCGCGGTGGCTTCGGTGGCGGTCGTCGTTTTGAAGGTGAATCAAACTTCAAACGTCGTGAAGGCAACCGTGATGGCGAACGTCGTTCATTCGGTGGCGAAGATCGTCCACGTCGCGAATACAACAACGATCGTCCACGTCGTGAAGGTGGTTTCGAAGATCGTCCACGTCGCGAATTTAACAACGATCGTCCACGTCGTGAAGGCGGTTTCGAAGATCGTCCACGTCGTGAATTTAACAACGATCGTCCACGTCGTGAAGGCGGTTTTGAAGATCGTCCACGTCGCGAATTTAACAGCGATCGTCCACGTCGTGAAGGTGGTTTTGACCGTCGTTCTAACGATGACAACCGTGGTAACCGTGTAGATTACAAACCAGCTCGTGAAGGTTATGGCGATCGTCCAAAACGTTCATTTGGTGAAGATCGTCCACGTCGTGAATTCAACGGTGACCGTCCTCAACGTTCATTTGGTGAAGATCGTCCAAAACGTTTCGGCGATGACCGTCCAAAACGTTTCGGTGATGATAAACCACGTGGCGAACGCACTTTCGGTGAAGACCGTCCACGTCGTAAATTCAATGACTAATTGAATTTTGAAAGAAATATCGAAAAAACCGGTGGAAACACCGGTTTTTTTTTATGGATTTAAATTAGCTTTTTAATCAGAAAAATGTATACTTGATCAAACTTTATGTGTTTAATGATAATTAATATGAACGGAAACGCGTTGGCAAATATGCGTACAGTGATGATCGAGGTACTTATGCCTTATATCGGTTTGACACTCTTATTGTGTAATATCGTTTACTATATATACAATTATTTTAACTAAATTCTTCTATTGGGTTGAAAACATCCTCTATAAAATCGCATTAATAATAAAAAACAATTTACCTGATGGAATGCAGGGATATGCGCTCATGCAATGGTAACATTTTAAACTTCAATCCTTTATAGTATGCATGCTGAAAAAAATGCAGGAAAATCCTCAGCTATGAATAATCAAACGTCTTCTCAGACTCAGGCACTGATCGAAGTGAAAAACCTGAGTTTTAAGCGAGGAGAGCGCGTCATTTATGACAATGTCAGTTTAAAAATTCGTCGTGGTCAGATCACTGCAATTATGGGTCCATCTGGTACAGGTAAAACGACTTTACTACGTTTAATTGGTGGTCAATTGACTCCCGATAATGGAGAGGTGTTGCTTGATGGGCAAAACATTGCACAAATGTCACGTCAGGAGCTCTTCACTGCGCGTGCGCGTATGGGGATGTTGTTTCAGAGCGGTGCATTATTTACCGATATGTCGGTATATGAAAACGTAGCCTTTCCAATTCGTGCCCATACCAAGTTGCCAGAGCATTTGATCGCTGAAATTGTTGCGTTGAAATTAGAGTCGGTTGGTTTACGTGGTGCAGAACAAATGATGCCCTCTGAACTATCGGGTGGTATGAATCGTCGTGTGGCTTTGGCCCGTGCAATTGCACTCGATCCTGAGCTGATCATGTATGACGAACCCTTTGCAGGGCAAGACCCGATTGTGATGGGGGTTTTAACTCGCTTGATTCGTTCGCTACGTGAAGCTTTAGATTTAACTACGATTATTGTCTCGCATGATGTGGCTGAAACATTATCAATTGCAGATTACATCTATGTGGTGGCTGAAGGGAAAGTGCAGGGCGAGGGAACACCTGAGCAGTTAAAAGCACATGCCTCGCCTTTTGTGAAGCAGTTCTTGACGGGTTCGGTAGAAGGTCCGGTCGATTATCAATTCAGTCATCAGCCCTATTTAAATCATGAGGTTCGTTCATGAATGCTATTGCCGCATTAGGTAGACGCGTCATTGAACGTGTTCGAGGAATCGGCGTAGCAACCATTATGTTGCTGCAGATTCTTTTTTCCATGCCGACTTTACTTGGCGTGAAATTGTTTATTTATCAGATGTACCGTGTTGGTGTGCTTTCATTACTGATTATTGTGGTATCTGGCTTATTTATTGGCTCGGTACTGGGTTTGCAAATGTATAGCATTCTGTCGACCTTTGGTAGTGAAGCAATGCTCGGTACCGCCGTTGCACTGACGTTACTGCGTGAACTTGCACCTGTGGTGGCGGCTTTACTCTTTGCAGGTCGTGCAGGCTCTGCTTTGACGGCTGAAATTGGTTTGATGAAAGCCACTGAGCAGTTGTCGAGTATGGAAATGATCGGGGTCGATCCATTAAAACGAGTGATCTCGCCTCGACTTTGGGCCGGTATTTTTAGCTTGCCAATGTTGTCGGTGATTTTCGCTGCGGTCGGCATCATGGGCGGTAAATTGGTGGGTGTTGATTTTCTGGGTGCAGATGAAGGCTCTTATTGGAGTGGCATCGAGAACAGTGTGCAATTCTTTAAAGATGTCTTTAATGGCACCATCATCAAAAGTTTTGTTTTTGCATTAATTTGTACTTGGATTGCGGTCTATCAGGGTTATGCCTGTGTCCCAACTTCAGAAGGTATTGCAACGTCGACCACACGTACTGTCGTGTATTCTTCGTTGTGTGTTTTAGGTTCAGATTTCGTGTTGACTGCGGTCATGTTCGGAGGTATTTAATGAAATCACGTACGAGTGAACTGGCCGTCGGTTTTTTTGTCATTCTGTTTGCTATCGCTATTTTCTTCTTGGCGATGCGTGTGAGTGGTTTGGTCGGCAATAACATCGAAGACAGTTATGAATTGACCGCGACATTTGAAAATGTAAACGGGATTAAACCCCGTGCTAAAGTTACCTTAAGTGGTGTCAAAGTTGGTCAAGTGGAATCGTTGAAACTCGATCCTGTGACGCGTTTAGTGACAGCACATCTGATTATGGATGGCTCATTAACCTCTTACAATGCAGAACAATTAAAAGAAGTGCAAAAGAATGCACTCGAAGAACTGCGTTACACATCAGACTATGAAGCAGCGACACCTGCGAAACAAAAAGAAATGGAACAGCAACTGATTGCTAACATGAAATCCATCACCAATATCGATGAAGATGCTTACATTATGGTGGCAACCAATGGTTTATTGGGCGAGAAATATTTGAAAATTGTACCGGGTGGTGGTGTCAACTTCTTAAAACGTGGTGACCAAATTGGTAATACCCAAGGTACGATGGAAATCGAAGATTTGGTGTCTAAATTTGTGACCGGTGGTGCAGGGAACAAATCTGACAACACAGCAGATGCTGAACAAAAAACAGAAGCTGCTGACACAACAACGGCAGAAGAACCTGCATTTGTTGAATAATTTTTAGGAGAAATTAAGTGAACACATTGTTAAAACATACGCTTACAGCAAGTATCTTATCAACTATGATGGCAGGTACAGCTTTTGCTGCTCCAAGCGAAGCACCACCTGCATTTGTAAAAAAAGTGGCTGATGGCCTCATTACACGTTTAAAAGCAGACCACGCAAAACTACAAAATAACCCTGCGGCTGTGAAAACGATTGTTCGTCAAAACTTAGACCCGTATATCGATTCACAAGCGTTCACACGTATCGTGATGGGTACTTATGCAACGAATCAATACAGCTCAGCGGCTCAACGTGCGCAGTTTGAACGTAACTTCCGTGCAACACTGATCGAAAACTATGGTTCAGCTTTTGCTAAGTTTAGTAACCAAACATATAGCATGCGTCCTTATAAAGCATCGAACAGTAAGAACCCTGTTGTAACGATTGATTTCCATAACAACGGTGAAAAAATTCCAGTCTCTTTCCAGTTGGCGGATAAAGGTTCACAATGGAAAATCCGTAATATCAACGTTTCGGGTATCGACCTAGGCTTACAATTCCGTAATCAGTTTGCGGCAACTGTAAAACGTAATGGCGGTAACATTGATAAAGCAATTGCGAACTTCAAACCTGATGCTGATGCAGCATTGGACAAGAAAAAATAAGATAGGTGATGTGTGATTAAACTTCATCAACAAGAATTGATGGTTTCAGGCAAAATCGATTACAACAATGCCGAATTGTACTATCAAGACGGCTTGAAATTGATTCAACAACAGCAAGCTTTTCCCTTAGTGGTCAATCTTGCTGAGCTTGAGCATGGCAGTACTTTGGCTTTAGCTGTTTTGGTTCGTTGGTTACGTCAAACGCCAAAAGCGCAAGGTTTACAGTTTAAAGCAGTCCCTGAAAAAATGATGAAGATTATTCAAGCCTGTCATCTTGAGCATGACTTGCAATTGATCTAAAAAAAGCACCGTAAGGTGCTTTTTTTTATTTTAGCGGGACAAGAAACTCTCGCAAGTCTACGCAATAGGAAAGGATCAAATCCATTTCTTCCAGCGGAAGTACATCAATGGGCCAATAAAGAATGCCACGATGATTAAGCTGACCACGATAAAACTGGTTGTACCATGTGCGAATGGCAGTACATCGGTGTTCATCCCATAGACGCTAGCCACTAACATCGGTGGCGCAAGCATACTCGGTAAAATCGAGAATCGACGAATCGTATCGTTCTGCTCGGTGTTAATGAACCCAGAAGTGGTATCCAGTAAGAATCGAACCTTTTGGAATAAGAACGCATCATGCTCAACAAGAGAACGTACGTCTTCACTGAGTTCTCGGATGTCGGCATCATAAATATGACTGCCCAAGGCCCGAGGACGTGACAGGAAGGTGAGAACACGACGTAAATCGATCAGACACAGCTGAGCTTTCCCGAGCATATCTTCTAAATGCGCAAGTCGGGTAATCATGTCATCTAAGTCTAAAATCATCTCACGATGACGGTTATTCAGCACTTCTGTGGAATACTTTTCTAAGTCCTTGTGGATATCTTCCAAGATATCCGCAAGCTCATCGAGTTTGGCTTCTAAAAGACCCAATAAAATCCAAGTTGGATCTTTATAGTCAATTTCATAGTCATTACGACGCGCACGGGCACGAAAGGCACGGAAAGCCACAAGCTTTTCACCCCGTAAAGTGAATAAGCGCTCTTTATGCAAAATAAAGGCAACTGTCTGCACGGTAGCTAAGGTGCTGGCATTTTCTTCGGGTTCGCCATCGACCTGAAAATTTTTATTTTTCGTTAAAAAATAGGTGCTGATGTGCAAAATACCATCGTCATCACGGTAGAATCGTGCACTCGACGAAATATCTTCTAATGATTTTAATGTGGGTAAATTTTGATCATAGGCATCCATAATCCATTGCTGCTCTTCCTGAGACGGGGCAATGAGATCGAGCCAGACTAAATCCTGATGTAAATCGAAGTCACCATTGATGGTGACATCTTCCAGGCTACCGCGCTCTGTGGCGTAAAAGGCTTCAAGCATGTTGTCTTTTCCCCTTACGCAGTAAGTTAAAAATGAATGGGTGTATTTTAGACAAGGATTTGCTGAAAAACACTGTTCTAATGCTTAATTTATGAAAAAATCTGTTTAAAGTTGATTTTTCCAGCATAGCGTTCCTGATCTGATGGTGATTATAAATGAAATCTATCGCAATTTTCTGTGGTTCCGCCCTTGGTAACAATCCTGCCTATTTACAGGTGGCTGAAAAAGTCGGTCGTCATTTGGCGGCACAAGGCATCACACTGGTCTATGGTGGTGGTCGTTCAGGTTTGATGGGGGTTGTGGCAGATAGTGCTTTGCATGCAGGTGGGCAAGTCATTGGGGTGATTCCAAAAGTCTTGGTCGATAAAGAATTGGCACATCCCGATTTAACCGAATTGCATGTGGTAGAAAATATGCAACAACGGAAAACCAAAATGTCTGAACTCTCGGATGGATTTGTAGCGATTCCAGGTGGAGCAGGGACTTTAGAGGAAATTTTTGAGCAGTGGACGTGGGCTCAATTGGGCATTCATTTAAAGCCATGTGCCTTTCTCAATGTAGATGGTTTTTATGACGATTTATTGAATTTTCTAAAAACAACTGCAGAAAAAGGCTTTACCCATCCGCGTTTTATCGAAGGCTTAATTGCAGAAGATAATATTGAAACGATTGTTGAGCAGTTTCAACATTTCACTGCGCCAGAGCCGAAATGGGGCATGGTTGAACGTACAGCCTTTATCGCCGATTTGGAACAAGATAGATGAAAATTATCACTGTTGCCGCAGCCATTATTTTAAATGAACAGCATGAACTTTTAGTGGTTCGTAAAAAACACACGGCATTCTTTATGCAAGTAGGTGGAAAATTAGAACCCAATGAAGCTCCTGAAATCACCATGCTACGTGAAATTCAGGAAGAAATTGGTTGCGCTGCGCAGATTGAGCAATTCATTGGTCGTTTTGAAACGGCTGCTGCGAACGAAGTCGATCATCTATTGGTGAGTTATGTCTATCTGGTCCAGTTGCAAGGTGAACCGAAAATTGATGCGGAAATTGCAGCGATGCAATGGGTCAGCTTAGATGATACACAAACAAAACTCGCACCTTTAACACGTGAGGTGGTGATTCCTTGGGTGAAGCAGCAGGCGCGATCTCTTGTTGAAAGCTAAACCGCTTCGATTGCTCAGTTTCTTTATAGTGGTTGATGTTTGAAACTAAGGCTGTGCCGCAGCAATGCATGCGGCATATACCTGCGTGCAATGTAGCTGATGTAACAGCGTACTTAATGCATGGATTGAACTCCCCGTGGTCACCACATCATCGATGATGAGGACTTTACGGAAACGGCGTTTTTCAGTTGGGTCGATAATAAATTGCTGTTCGATATTTTCTAGGCGTTCTAGTCGACTTAAACCTTTTTGAGCGTGCTGTGCTTGACGAATCACTGGTTGCCAAACAGGGATGCGCAATTGCTTTGCCATCATGTGTGCAACGAGCAGCATTTGGTTGTATCCACGGTCCTTGAGGCGTTCAACTGAAATAGGCATGGGAACAATGGCCTGAACTCGAGCTAAGCGCATGCTTAAAAGGCTCTGTGCCAGTAAATTTTGATACTGCAATTGTTGCTCATACTTATAGCTTTGGATGATGCGATCTATTGGAAAATCATAGTGAAAGGCACAAGAGATGCTGTGTTCATGGCGATTAACCATTTGTTTAAACCAAGGCAGTTGTTCCCAGCAGTCAATACAAAGCGAATGATGTTGTTGTCGATCGATACTACAGAGTAGGCAAGGGGAAAAGCTCTGCATCCCTTTTTGGATGAAGTGTTGGATAGATTGGAGCATATTTTTATTCTAATCATTCTTTTTTGAGTATTCTGCACAGTTTGTGGTGAAGTGCAATCACAACACCACAGAAACCTGTTCGACAAGCTTATTGGTTAAAGCCAATCTTATTTTTAGGATGATCGAAACATCATCCTAATTATACATAGGCATAACGGGGTGCTTCAGGCAGCCATCGTTTTAAAAGTGCTTGAGCCTGTGCAGGATAATCATTTAGGACTTGTTGAGCCACATAGTGTGCCTGATTGAGTAAATGGTCATCTCGCTCCAATTTGGCTACACGAAAGCCCATATCTCCCGTTTGTTTGGTGCCGAGAAGTTCACCAGGGCCGCGAATTTCCAAATCTTTTTCAGCAATAATAAAGCCGTCATTGGTTTCACGCATGATGCGTAAACGCTCTTGCCCATTTTGCGATAAAGGATTTTTATACAGCAAAGCACAGAAACTGGCTTTGGCACCACGCCCTACACGACCACGTAGCTGATGTAATTGTGAAAGCCCTAAGCGTTCTGCATTTTCAATTACCATGATCGAGGCATTTGGGACGTCAACACCGACTTCAATCACTGTGGTTGCAATCAGTAATTGCAATTCATTATTTTTAAATTGCTGCATCACTGATTGTTTTTCATCGGCCTTCATTTTGCCATGAACCAGACCAATATTGAGGTCTGGAAAGCGTTCTTTAATTTCATTAAAAGTCGCTTCAGCGGCCTGAGCATCTAAAGTTTCTGATTGTTCAACTAAGGTACAGACCCAATAGGCTTGTTTACCTTCAGCACAATTGCTGGCAATCCGCTGTAGCACTTCTTCACGACGGTCAAGTGGAATAGTGACTGTTTGAATCGGTGTACGACCGGGTGGCAGTTCATCAATGACGGAGGTATCTAAATCGCCATAAGCCGACATCGCCAAGGTACGAGGAATAGGGGTTGCCGTCATCACCAGTTGATGCGGTGTCATGCCATTGAGACCTTTGTTTCGTAGCGCCAAACGCTGATCGACGCCAAAACGGTGTTGTTCATCAATAATCACTAAACCCAATTTGGCAAATTGTACATTGTCTTGAAATAAAGCATGTGTGCCGACCACTAAATTGGCTGAACCATCTTGAATACTTTGTTCTGCAGCAGCTCGAGCTTTCCCTTTTTGTTTGCCGGAAAGCCAAGACACAGTTAGACCCATAGGCTCAAACCATTTTTTGAAATTTAGATAATGTTGTTCGGCCAAAATTTCTGTCGGCGCCATCATGGCCACTTGCCAACCTTCCTCGAGCGCATGACAGGCTGCAACGCCTGCGACTAGGGTTTTACCTGCACCTACATCACCTTGTACGAGTCGCAGCATAGGTTTGTTTTTTTTCAGATCGACTGCAATTTCTTTGGACACACGTTTTTGTGCGCCGGTCATTTCAAATGGCAGCGTACTTAAAAGTTGTTTGGTGAAGTTCTTACTTGCAGAGAATGACGGTGCTTCGATTTGTTGAATATAAGCACGGCGGCTGAGCAAACTGACCTGATGGGCAACCAATTCTTCGAAAATTAAACGTTGCTGTGCAGGATGAGAACCTTGGCTGAGTTGCAACATATTGGCATCGACAGGGGGGTGATGAATATAGTCCAGCGCCTGTTTTAGGGCATAGCCATTGGTGAATTTTTCTGGCAGTAATTCAGGTAAGTCATCACTATATAACTGTAGTGCTTGTTTGACGTATTCACGTAGTTTGGGCTGTGTTAAGCCTTCGGTTGCGGGGTAAATCGCAGTGAGTTGGGTTTGTGGTAAAGGCGTGTGTTCAGTAATCACCTGTAGTTCAGGATGATACATTTCTAAGCCACGAGCACCAACACGGACTTCACCAAAAATCCGTAAACGATTGCCCGGTTTTACCCGATCAGTAATGCCTTTGTAGATATGGTAAAAACGTAAAGTAACTTTGCCACAGTCGTCATCCAGTAGGGCGGCCATCGATTTACGCTTTCCGGGTGGAAAGTCGATACTTTTGACTGTACCTTCCAGTAAATAACTTCGACCCACGGTCAATTGGTTCATGGGGATGATCGTGCTACGATCTTCATAGTCGCGTGGCAGATGAAACAAAAGATCATCTGTCGTGAAAATATTTAGTTTTTCAAGTAAAGCAGCGGCGGCATTGCCAACCCCTTGCAATTGATGGACGGAAGCCATGTCCCCTCAACTTCGGTTTATATGATCTAAATGGATCAGTTCTGAGAATAGGTCGTTTGATGCATATTCTATTTATCGGTTATGGTAAAACATCGCAACGTGTTGCTAAACAATTATTTCAGCAAGGTCACCAAATTACCACAGTGAGTCGTAGTGCGAAAGAGGATGATTTTGCAGAACATTTAATCCAAGATGTTCACCAACTGGATTTATCGCAGGTTCAACCGATTGATGCTGTCTATGTTCTTTTGGCTTCTGCACGTCATGCTCAATTCAATGCTGTGGATGCTTATCGATACACTTATGTCGATTCTGTACAGCCGATTGTTCAAGCATTAGCAAGTCATCCAATACAACGTTTAATCGTGGTGTCGTCCACTCGTGTCTATGGTGAGCATGCGGGGGAGCGCATTGATGATGACACTGTGCCACAACCGATCGATGAGCAGGGGATGTTGTTACGCGAAATGGAGCATCGCTACTCACAAGCATTTCCTACCGAATGCGTGATTGTACGTCCATCAGGGATTTATGGCACATCGACAAAACGAATGCAGAAACTGGCCGAAACGACTCATCGCTATCCCAATATCCATTGGTCCAATCGAATACATATCGATGATTTGGCAAAATTTCTGTGTCATCTACTTCACGTGGAACATCCTGAGAAATCATATATTTGTTCTAATAAACAACCTCAACCATTACATGAGCGGATCTTGGAATTACAAAGAGCTATGCATTTACCCGAATTGGTTTTAGAGAGCGAAGTAGAAACAGGTAAAAAGATTTATGCAACGCGGATGATGGAGAGTGGTTTTAAGTTGGAGTGTTGAGTATTTTGGGGTATTTAGATTTTGAATTTAAATAATTATTGAGTTTATTTGATAAAAACAAATGGTGCTTTAATATTTATTTATAAAGAATAATTCAATTCAGTTAACTATAAGGGGATTTATGTCGAGCTATATTGATTATATTAAGCTTTCCACAAGTGCTATTTGTGATGCTGTCATGACCTTTGATCAAGCACGTTCTGCTGAAAAAATGATGGGATGGGAATATATGGGAGAAGATAATTCTGCTTGGAAGGAAGGCCCTTATTTGTCATTGGGAGCAAATCAGAAAGATATGGATAGGAGCCAGCCATATTGTATGAGATCAAGTATTTATATGCGTGCAATAGCAGGAGTTGTTTTAGATAATCAATTTCATAATACGGGGAAAACACAGATACCTACATCAAAGCTTGAACCGCATCAATCGAGGGTTGAGCCTGTAATATCAAAGTTGATTATGATTGAACAATTTGAAATTTTTAAAGATTTTATGGTTTCGTGTGATGGTCCATATAATAAGAAACAAGTAGCAAAATGGGAGGGGAAGCTTCCAAATGATATTTTGAATGAAATATCAAGTTTAACAATAAGAAGAAATGCATTAACTCATGACATTGATTATGAACTTCCAACAATGAAAGAGGCTGTAGAGTTTTTTTATGCTTTAAGATACATAGTAAATAATTACTTTAATTTTTCTTCTGAAAAAAATGAAGATTCCAAAATTTAAAGCTCATTATCTCTAATGAACAGAGACAAGCCTTTTACAACTTGTCCCTGATTCTGCTTATATTCTTCCACTTTTATAGCGAAAAAATCAAAACGGTTTATTTCTTCTTACGTTTCAAGCGTTTTTTGGCTTGTTCCGCAGCAACTTTATCAAGTGCTTCTTTTAACTCTTCATCACTAAAGGTCGTAATGTGCTGCAACATTTGCAGGGTCACATCATCCAAAACGAGGTTGGCATATTGCGCAACATTTTGGAAATTTTCATCAAACACAATGGCGTTGTTTTCATTGGTGCTGATATAACCTTGTTGTGTTAAGACTTTAATAAAGCTTTGGAACAAGGCCTTATCAAAGAACTCTGGCGAGTTAAATTCATACAACACAGATAGACGTTGACCAACCAAGTGACTGAGTTCTTCAACCTGACGCGTAGAGATATTGCCCGAACCACGTTGTGTAATTAAAGCCAAAGTCATGTAGTAACGCTCAAGACTTTGCATTACAGGTGCAGCCAAGACTACTAACTGATTGTGCTGCTCTGAGTTAGGCGCAGGGGAGATCAGGTTGCCTTCTGTATCTTCAGAAATCAGTTTAGCTTTGATCAGTACTTCTGCATACGCACAGATCTGATCTTTAAGCTCTTCATTATTCCATTTGAGGAATAACTCAGCTTTTAAGAACGGATACAGTGTACGAATGACATTAATCAAATCACCACGGCGAATAGAACCATTATGTTCAACCAAAGCAGCAATGAGTGATGGCAAAATAAATGCGTGCAGGATGTTGTTACGGAAGTAGGTTAACAGCACCGCTTGATTATCAGCAATGGCAATAATATCGCCAAGGACATGATTAACACGTTTGATCAGCTTGAGTTTTAAACCATAAGCAATGATTTCTTTACCTGACAGCGGTGTCACTTGCATGCGCTCATCGTAAGGTAAGGCAGTTAAAAGATCGCGATAGGTATCTAACTGCTTAATGCAAATCTCTTCATCTAAAGTGTGTTTAGATGTTGCCAATAAAATCAGTGAAAGCAATGAAACTGGGTTCACCACTGCTGCACGGTTAATATTTTCTAAAATCACGTGTGCAGAACTGTTAATGGCATCCGAAACTTCTGGCGGAATTGGATCGTCATTCTTCTCGATTTTGATGTTGCTTGCATTGTGCTTTTTCAGCATATCATCAAGGAAAACTGGCTCACCAAAGTTCAAATGAACTTTACCGAAAATACGTTCGATCTTACGCAGAGTTTTCATAATCCCAATGATCGATTCGCCTTCTTTCGGCTTACCATTCATTTCGCCAACGTAGGTCGCACCTTCCATTAAACGCTCATAACCAATATAGGTCGGTAAGAACACGATTGGTTTGGCTGGATTGCGTAAATGACCATGGACAGTCATGGCGAGCATGCCGGTCTTCGGTGGTAATAAACGACCGGTACGTGAACGCCCACCTTCGATGAAGTATTCCAGCGGCGTATTACGCGCCAAAATACTGTAGAGGTATTCTTTAAATACGGTGGTGTAGAGACCATTGCCACGGAATGAACGACGAATAAAGAACGCGCCGCCGCCACGTAAAATTTGCCCGACAAATGGCATGTTCAAGTTATCACCCGCAGCAATGTACGGCACCATCAAGCCACGTTTATAGATCACATATGACAATAATAAATAGTCGATATGACTACGATGGCATGGGGTGTAAATGATCTCATAGTCTTTGGCCAGTTCACGAACGGTACTGAAGTTATGCACTTCGACGCCATCATAAAGCTGTGTCCACAGACGAGTCAGTGCTAAGTCAGCAAAACGTACTGTTGATGCAGAATAGTCAGAAACGATTTCATTTAAATAACCAATCGCACGACGTTCAGCTTCAACCATACTGATTTTACTGCGAATGCTTTCACGACGAATCGCATCTTGCACATCCGTAGATTTGATCAGGCCGTGCATCACATTACGACGGTCAGATAAATCCGGCCCCAAAACCACTTCACGCTGTGCATCTAAATAATCATTCAGTGTGCTGACAATATAAGTCGCAGGTGACAGGTTCGGATGTGTAGTTTTGGCATATTCAACCAAACGACGCAAAGACTGTGGTTCATGGAATTCAAGGTACGATTGACGACCGTGCAAACCAATATTGACCAGCTGCTTCACTTTGCTTGGTGTAGACCATGTATCGGTAAATAATAATTTAAACCAAGAATCTTCTTTATCGGGTTCACGACCCCACAGCACGGTTACAGGAACGAGCTCAACATCCGCATCAGGATTTTTTTCCAAAACCTCAATTAAACGCAATAAACGAGGTGGAAAGGCATGTGGCGGTGGATTGAGTAAGTTGTCTTCATCATGATGTTGTAAAAACACCACAGATGCTTTTTCTGTTTGCGTACCCACTGTCATTGGGTCGAGTGCAGGGTGTAGCTTTAAACGACGGGTTTCACCATCGACAATTAAAGCATTACTCCGTGAATGATTTTGCAGAACGTAGCAGGTAATTTTCGTTGTCTGTACGCCGGTATCTGTATCGGTTTCAGTCACTACAGGTTCTACAGGGACTTCACCTAAAACATGCGGTGTTACCACAAGGTCAAGCAGTTTACTCGAAAGCTTTCGATACATCTGACCAAAGCCGCTCTTGGACATACAAACTCCTACTTTTCATGACCAAACCACAGAGATTCTGAGGGGAATCTATTCTGCGTAATTGTACTTAAAAACTGTATGTCATTTTCTGACAAATTGCATAGATATTGTAAGATTTTATCGTTAAAAAACGTATTTTTAGCAGTTATATTGCATCAGCAAGGTGACAGATCAGTCAGCGAATCTTTAGGGTTTTAGTCTGGATTTATGGCAAAATGGAAAATATATTTAAACATCTGTTGATGTTGCCTGCATTAGCTTAATCCCGAATGATAGATAGGTTTGTTATGAATGCCTTAACACAAGAGTTGGTTGATTTACTCAGCCTTGAAAAATTAGAAGAAAATATTTTTCGTGGGCAAAGCCGAAATTTGGTCGGGAAACGTGTCTTTGGTGGACAGGTTTTAGGTCAGGCGCTACGTGCGGCATCTTATACGACAGATCGACCTGCTCATTCTTTACATGCCTATTTCTTATTTGGCGGTGATATCAGTGCACCAATCATTTATGAAGTAGATCGTATTCGCGATGGACGCAGTTTTGTGAGTCGTCAGGTTCGTGCGATTCAACATGGTAAAACCATTTTTATGTGTATGGTGTCATTTGCAGAGCAAGAAGACGGGTTGAACTACCAAGTTGCAGAGCCAGAATATCCAGCCGTCGAAGATTTAAAATCTGAAGCAGAGCTGAAACGAATGATGGTGGAGTTTGTCCCTGAAAACGTCCGTGCGTCTTTTATGCGCGACCGTCACGTAGAAATTCGCCCGATTGATCCACAAAACCCGTACCAACCGCAGCCTGCTGCGCCATCGTATGCACACTATATTCGTACCCATGATACGATTGCTGCCGATGTTGATGACATCTCTTTACATCAGGCTATTGCGGCATTCTATTCAGACTTTACGCTGATGACGACTGCACTACGTCCACATGGTTTAAGTTATTTATCACCAAGTTTGCAGTGTGCGAGTATTGACCATGCCATGTATTTCCATAAGCCATTCCGTGTGGATGAGTGGATGCTTTATGACATGGATGCCACCGTCAGTGCTAGTTCACGTGGTCTAAATTTCGGTCGCATGTGGCAAAACGGTGAGTTGGTCTGTAGTACGACACAAGAAGGCTTGATCCGTTTACGCGAAATTGAAACCCAATAAGCTTTGAGCACTATGTGTTAAGTCGTAAAAGCTGAATACTGGAAAAAACCGAATCTTCTGATTCGGTTTTTTTATGTCCATCATTTATTTGTATGAACTTAATTGCAGAATGGAGTTATCTAGTTAGGTTACAGTATACGTTGAATGGGGCTGAATTCGTGCTTTGCAGAATTGCAGCAGTACATGTGACAAAAAATTCCTCGATTCCCGGTGGGGCGCATGGCATAGTGCCTGAATAAAGGATGATAAATGCAAGGCACAATGAGCTTAAATACGCAGATTTTAATTGCCGCAATATTGGGTGTGGCATTTGGGTTTTTATTAATTCAGTTTCCAGAGACGCAGTTTTTATCCGCCAGCCTGTATGGCTTGGGGATTGCCAGTAGTATTTTTATTGGTTTGCTGAAAATGATCTTGGTTCCGCTGATCTTTAGTTCGATCGTGGTGGGGGTATCGAATTTACAAGCGGGTGGTCAGCTGAGTCGAACGTGGAAAATTACCTTAGCGTGCTGTGTCACTACCACAACTTTGGCACTGATCTTGGGTCTAGCATGCGCGCATATTTTTAAAGTCGGGCAGGGCGTGGACATCGTCATGTTCCAAGATGCAATGCAACAGCATCAAAGTCCTGACACCCTCACAGCAGGTTCATTCTTTACCAATTTTATTCAAAATACACTGATTAATCCGTTTAAAGCCTTTAGTGATGGCAACGTACTCGCAGTCGTGGTGTTTTCACTATTTCTCGGTGTGGCCTTGGTCAAAGGCGGTGAAAAGTTCCGAAGTGTGAGAAAGCTCAGTCAGCAATTTTTCGACATCATGATGATGATCATCGGCTGGGTGATGAAGCTTGCACCGATTGGTATTTTTGCATTATTGGCTAAATTGATTGCTACCGAAGATATTTCGGTGTTGAGTCGCCTCGCGGAGTTTGCTGCGGTGGTCACTGGCACGACGATTTTCCATGGGGCAGTGGTGTTACCTCTGCTGCTATGGATTTTTGGGAAAATGAGCCCACTGACATTTTTTAGAGGAACACGAGCTGCCTTAATCACTGCTTTTGCAACTAGTTCAAGTTCAGCAACGATGCCACTGTCGATGAAATGTGCGCAGGAAAATTTAGGCGTACGTCCTCAAACAGCAGGTTTTGTGATTCCATTGGGCACACAGTTGAATATGGATGGTACAGCGCTGTATGAAGCTGCTGCTGCCTTGTTTATTGCCAACTTGATGGGCTTAGATTTAACCTTGGGTCAGCAGTTAATTGTCTGTGCAACCGCCATGATTGCGTCACTCGGCGCGCCGGGTATTCCAAGCGCTGGAATGGTGACGATGATTATGGTTTTACAATCAGTCGGACTCCCTGCAGAAGCGATTGCGATATTGCTGCCGATAGATCGACTCTTAGATACGGTACGGACTGTGGTGAATGTACAGGGTGATATGATGATTAGCGTGGTGGTTGATCGTCATACGCGAGATGTAGATGAACCTGCGTTGTCGAATTAAGCAGATAAAGAACTAAAATGTGGGTTGTAGACGATCTCCCACAGATGCCCATCTAAGTCTTGAAAATAGCCTGTATAACCACCGTAAAACGTGGGCTGTGCGGGGTTAATTGTTTTTGCACCTGCGCGTTGGGCTTGGTGCATGATTTGATCGACGGCTGCGGGACTTTTAAAGTTATGTCCAAGAGACATTTGCGTTGGACAAAACGCTGAAGTGCTGATTTCTGTGTCATGACTAAGGCTATATTGTGGCCAGAGTGCGAGCTTTAAACCGTGTTGTAAATCAAATAATGCCACAGCGCCATGTTCAAATTCAGTCCCAATAATCCCTGCGCTATTAAGGCCTAAACCGTCCTGATAAAACGCGAATGCAGAGTGTAAATCTTTCACGGCCAGTGTGATGACGGAGATGTGAGCGTGCAGGGAGATGCTCCTGAATGGCTTATTTTTATTTTAGGATGAGGCTGAGTATAAATGCATTTTAAAGAGAATAGGGAGTTCGGAAGAACTATACTTTAAACCTCGAACTTATGACGACCCTATTCATCTTAAGTTTGTTGATTGCTCAATAAAAAAATAGAGCGTAATGGAAGTGAGCACAAAAAAAAGCAGGGCGAACCCTGCTTAATACAGATTTTAAATGGTGTTTATGCAACTTTCAGTGCGGCACGTTTTGCAGCAGGAGAGTTGTCGAGGTAAGCAATCGCATCTTCAGTTTTCGCTTCATGCACAGGATCGTACCAAGGCATTAAATACCCCAATTGCTGTGACACTAGCCAAAGCGGATGTGGCAATAAGCGATTGTCTTTTTGCGCGATACGCGCCCATTCACGCCAAATCCACGGTTTATATACGGCAGGTTTAATCGATGCATAGCGCGCGTCTTGCTGCATGATATGTGCTGCACCATCGACCCATAGACCAAGTACGGCTGCAATCACGATCACACTTTGATAATAGCGAGAAATATAGCCCCCACCGAGATGACGATACAAATCAAAGGCCACGGTACGATGCTCAATTTCTTCTGCACCATGCCATTTTACTAGATCGAGCATATTCGGATCGGCACCGAGGCGTTCCCACTCTTTGTTGTATAAAGCATATTTACCTAGTACACAGGTCATGTGCTCAACCGTTGCAATCACCCCTAAACGAAAGAGATCCCATTGATGATCCAATGCTTTGGGTACGTTGAACCCTAAAGGTTGATCCGCAAGCAGTTTGCCAAAGAGGAAGTCCATGATTTCAAGGTTGCGTTGAATACTGATATTACGCTGAGATAGATATTCTTTATTAGCAGAGTTATGCGCCTGAGCATGCATAGCTTCTTGGCGGATAAATGCTTTAACGTCCTCTGCTAATTTTTCATCTCTAATTTGTGGCAATACTTTGTTATACAGACGGCAAAACCAAAACTCACCTGCCGGTAAGATCATATTAATTTCATTAATAAAATAGCTGACAAAAGGTTGGTTAGGCACCCAGTCAACTTGAGTATCTTGCCACTCAAATTTCACTTTACGTGGCTTAATTTTATATTCGATTGATGATCCAAGTTTTGTGGTTCTCAAGCGGGAGAGTAATTTCATGACCTATCCTTGTTTTTATGTGATCGAGTACACATCTGATGTATTCAGTATCCAAAAAAAATCCTGCATTGTGATTAGCAATACAGGACATTTCATTATCTTCAGAAGATACTTTTTGTCAGACAATCATCTTTGTACCGACTTTAAAATTACTCGATTAGTGGTCTGAATTTTTGCCTTCAGCTTGGGGTAAGTCTTCAGATGTAGTGTGGAAGTCATCGAATGCTTCCGCGTCCACATCGATTTCAATATCATCTTCCGATGCTTCAGGTATGCTGTCGAGATCAAACTCTGTCGATTGTTCTAGAGTGAAGTTTAGACGACCCGCCATGACACTCGCTAACTCTTCTAAGCCTTGTTTATTCAATGATGAGAACAATTGGATAGAGAAGTTCAGCTTCATTTTTTTCAATGCTGCTTTCACTTCTTGTAGTGCTTTAGAGGCTGGGCCACGGTTTAGTTTATCTGATTTGGTGAGCAGTACATGCACGAACAATTTACGTGAATGTGCCCATTCCAACATCATGACATCAAAGTGTTGTAGTGGATGACGGATATCCATCAACAGCACAAGACCTTGTAAACTTTCACGGTGTATTAGATAGTTTTCTAGCTCTTTTTGCCACACGATTTTCATCGCTTCAGGTACAGCAGCATAGCCATAACCCGGTAAGTCGACCAAACGCTGATCAGGATTTCCTAAACTGAAAAAGTTGATCATTTGGGTACGACCCGGTTTTTTCGACGCACGAGCCAATTGCTTTTGGTTGGTGAGCGCATTAATGGCACTTGACTTCCCAGCATTTGAGCGGCCAGCAAAGGCAATTTCATAGCCGGTATCTTCAACGCAGAGGTTGAGTTTAGGCGCACTCATTAAGAACTCAGCTTTGCGTAGCCAGTTGAGTGAGCGCACAGCATATTCAGTAATCGCAGAGTCTACTTTTTTCTCGTAAGTAATCTTTTGCTTCGGCGCATTGGCCGCTTTACTGTTTCGTGATTTTCCTCTGTGCTGATGCATAACCCAACTTCAATAACTGATTTAACAACACGCATTATAAAGGAAGTCGGGCAGGCAAGCGAATTTTGTCGCAGGCAAAGTGAAATTAGAGATTGAGCAGTTGAATCGGAGATTGTGTTGTAAATTTAGATGCGCTGCTTGGTTGTAAGACGTCAGCAAGTTTGTACTGATCGAGACTTTGATAAAACTGTTCTAAAGCTTGGTCTAAGAGGCTTTTTAAACCACACTGACTGCGTAGTACGCAGGGTGGGTCATTGCATTCTACTATCTGGTGATGGCCTTGCAGAATTCGTACGATTTGACCGAGCTGAGCGTCAAGTGCTTCAGGGTTTAAGCGAATGCCGCCACCTTTGCCGCGGCTGGTGATTAACCAGTTTTGTTTTGCCATAAAATGCACAATTTTCACCAAGTGATTACGCGAAACATGCAGGTCTTCTGCAATTTCAGCAATGTTATAAGGCACATCACGAGGACGTGCGATATAGAGCAAAATGCGTAATGCATAATCGGTGAATTTATTGAGTTGCATGATAATACTGTGAGTCTGAGAGAAATAAATAAGGGCTAGTCTAGCATAACTAAACTAACCCTTTGTATTTCAGGTGAATAGCTTAGTTAGTGTTTTACACCACCAGTGCCGAAAGCTTCGCTGTGAATATTGCTAGCAGGAATACCACGAGCAATTAAAGCTTTCTGTTGTTCAGCCATAAATGGCATTGGACCGCAAAGGTAATAATCCGCATTGATCGGTAACAGTGCAGTATCCATGCTGCCTAAGTCTAGACGACCAGCAGCATCATAATCTTCACCTAATTTATCATTAGCATGAGGGAACTCATACGCTGTAAAAGTGCTAAGACGTGGGTATTTTGCTTCCAAATCCTGAATGTGTTTATGCATTGCATGCACTTGTTTGCTACGGCAGGCATGGATAAAGGTTACAGGTTGTGGCATGTCTAAAGTCACCAACTGATTCAGCATCGCAATCATTGGTGTTAGACCTACACCACCACTGATAAAGACATTGCGTTTTTGTGAATCAATCAGGAAGAAATTACCTGTTGGTGCAGACACTTCGATTTCTGAACCGATCTCCAAGCCATGCAGTGTATTTGATACCCAACCTGGAACCAAGTCACCTTTCTGATCTTCACGTTTTACAGAGATACGTAAGTAGTTGTCTTGTGGGCTGGTAGACAGTGTATATTGACGTGGTTGTTTTAGACCCAGCTCATCGACCAATACACGTACAGAGATGTACTGACCTGCTTCATATTTTGGTAAATCACCACCATCAGAAGGCTCAAGGTAGAATGAGGTGATTTCATCACTTTCAGCCACTTTTTTCGCGATTTTGAAATTACGCCAACCTAACCAACTGCCTTTAGTTTGCTGATGTTGCTCATAAATCGCTTTTTCAGTGCTGATAAACAAGTCTGCCAATTGTCCATATGCTGCTGCCCAAGCTGCAATCAGTGGATCTTCCATTGAAATGCTTAATACTTCACTGATCGAGTGCAGCAAATTTTCGCCGACAATATTATAGTCTGGAGCTTGAATGTTAAGACTCACATGTTTATGCGCAATTAATTCTACAACTGGTAAAAGTACAGATGGGTCCTCAATATTTTCAGCATAAGCCAATACAGCACCCGCCAAAGCTTGTGCCTGAGCACCGCTGCGCTGATGTCCCATGTTAAAGGTTTCTTTGAGGTCAGGGTTATTGCCCAACATACGATTATAGAAGTAACCAGTCAGCGCGACACCATTTTCACGTAGAACAGGAACAGTAGCTTTTACTAGGTCAATTTGCTGCGGAGTCATAGCTGATCTCTCATGGCTGTTATTTATAAGATGTATTTAAAATACATTTTTAAATACATCCGCGCAATACATGTTTTAGTAAAAACCATAAAAAAAATATGGGATATTAAAATATCCCATAAATTCAGCATAGATAATCGTAATGGCGAATTATTTTTTACCAAACAGTGAACCTAGCAAACCGCGTACGATTTTCTGACCTGTCGACCCACCCAAGCTGCGTGCAGCACTTTTTGCAAAAGTTCCTACCGTGTCTTGAATCAGTTTTTCACGTTGTTTGGCTGAACGCTCAGCTTCTTTTTGTTGTTCGCGTGCAAGTCGTTCTTGTTCACGCGCTTGCTGTTTGGCGAGTGCATCTGCTTCTTTGGCTTGTTGTTTGGCTAACGCTTCTTGTACTTTGGCTTGTATTTTATCTTGTTCCGCTTGGACGGCTTGTTGTTGGCGCTCCGCCACTTTATTTTGTAAAAGTTCATAGGCACTTTCACGGTCTACTTCGGTGTCATACACGCCTGCAACAACGCTATTTGTCATGAGTGCTTTGCGTTCTTCTACAGCAATTGGGCTAAATGATGAGTAGGGTGGCATCACCCAAGCACGTTCAACGATTTGTGGTGTGCCTTGTTCATCTAAACAGCTAATTAATGCTTCACCTACAGCCAGTTCCGTAATTACTTGATCGACTTTAAACGCAGGATTAGCTCGGAAAGTATCTGCTGCCGTTTTAACTGCTTTCTGATCTTTTGGGGTAAATGCACGTAGCGCATGCTGAACGCGGTTACCCAGTTGTCCTAAAACACTCTCAGGTAGGTCAAGTGGGTTTTGCGTTACAAAGTAAATCCCAACGCCTTTAGAGCGAATCAGACGAACCACTTGCTCAATTTTTTCTTGTAAAGCAGGGCTGGCATTATCAAACAATAAATGCGCTTCATCGAAGAAGAACACTAGTTTGGGTTTATCCATATCTCCAACTTCGGGCAATTGTTCAAACAGTTCTGACAGCATCCAAAGTAAGAAAGTCGCATAGAGCTTAGGGGTATTCATTAACTTGTCGGCTGCGAGCAGGTTGATGTTGCCACGACCTTGCGCATCCGTTTGAATGAAATCCATGATATTGAGCGCAGGCTCACCAAAGAACTTGTCACCGCCTTGATCTGCCAATGCAAGCAAATTACGTTGAATTGCACCTAAGCTTGCAGGTGATAAATTGCCATATTCATTTTTAAATTCGGATGCATGTTCACTGACGTAGCTGATCATGGCTTTTAAGTCTTTAAAGTCGATGAGCAATAAGCCCTGATCATCGGCAATACGAAAGACCGCAGATAGCACACCTTCTTGCGTGTCGTTTAAATTTAGAATTCGGGCAAGGAGCAGTGGACCAATTTCAGAAATGGTGGTGCGAATGGGATGTCCTTGTTCACCAAACAAATCCCAAAACACCACAGGGGAGGCAGCAAAAGGAATGCTCTCGATATTTAAGCTTTTAATTCGTTCGTCAAACTTAGGATTGCTTTCACCTGCTTTGGCAAGGCTAGAAACATCCCCTTTGGCATCAGCTAAAAATACAGGTACACCCAGCCGAGAAAAACTTTCTGCCAACACCTTCAACGTCACCGTCTTACCAGTGCCTGTTGCTCCAGCAATTAAACCATGGCGGTTTGCAAATTGTGAATAAAGCACCACATCTTGTGTGGTGTCTTGTGTTTTTTTGCCAATAATAATTGGTGTACCCATAGATGTTCCTGTATTTATTCGGGTTGCTGTTTATTAAAATGTTGTAGTGCGTTTTCTATATCTTGTATTAAATCTGCAGGATGTTCTAGTCCTATACAGAAGCGAACCAGTAAGCCGGCTTGAATATGTGAATGTTCGAGTACACGCATATCTTTTAAGTTATATAGCATGACTAAACTGACTGGGCCACCCCAGCTAAAACCGAGTTTAAATAGTTTCAGCGCATCACAAAAGCGGCGTACATCTTGCAAGCTATATTTTTCATTAAATACCACGCTGACCAAGCCGGCACTGTGTTGTTCTGTACAAATTTCTTTCCAATACTGATGTCCTGCGGAAGCTTCATCAGCAGGATGTAAAACCTGTACAAAGGCTGGTTGCTGTTTTAGCCAATTTAATAAAGTTAAAGCACTTTGTGACTGGTGTTCATAGCGCAGGCGCATAGAAGCCAGACTGCGTTGTACTTGCGCGGCGTCATCACCAGAGATACTAATGCCTTGAATGGCGTGCGCACGAAACAGTTTGTGATGAAGCTTTTTATCTCGTGTAATTACCGAACCCATCAAAATATCCCCGCCGCCACTTGGGTATTTGGTCAAGGCATGCACACTGATATCGACACCCAGGTGCTCAGCACTAAAATCAAAAGCATTAAAGGCAAGTCCTGCGCCCCACGTATTGTCCAGTGCAGTGAGAATGTTCTGCGCTTGAGCTTTTTTGACCAAGCCAACTAAATCTGGAAACTCTAAAGTGACAGAACCCGCGGCTTCTAACCAGATAAGCTTGGCTTGCGCTGAAGGGCTAAATGAATCGACATCAATAGGGTTATAAACCTTGACCACGATGCCATAGCGGGTTTCTAAATTGCGTAAATGGTCCATATTTGGGCCATAGATATTATCTGCGACCCACACTTCATCCCCTTGACTTAAAAAACATGAATTGACCAAATTAATTGCAGATAAACCGCTTGGTGCGAGTAAGTGATACAAGCCACCTTCAATCTGAGCAATCTGATCGCCTAGGGTAAATGTTGTGGGGGTACCATGTGTGCCATAGCTATAGTCATAATCATCAGTCCAATGGCGATTAAATAGCGCATCTGTATTTTCGAAAATTATAGTGGATGCACGAAACAGGGGAGGTTGAACACTATTGATGTATTGCGGTGCCTTTCTTGGTGCATGAATGAGTTCGGTTTGAGGATTCTTTTTCACGTGGCGCTCTGAAATGATCAAAATAATAATGAATGTTCAAAAGAATACGACTAAAACGCATGGATTTACGATGCTTTTGTATAGAAAATTAAGTGAAAAGCAAAGTTGGCTTCATTCTTGCAAAACCGATATCAGAGCAACAACAATAGGTTTAGCGCATGAAGTCGCATTTAAAAGTACATTATTTTCAGCATATTGCTGGCGAAGGGTTCGGCAGTTGTTATGAATTTTTAAAACAGCATCAGGCCAAAATTACGGCCACAGAATTCTTTGCATTACCTGTCGATCAAGCCTTAGATCTCGAGGCTTTGCCGCATGTTGAAGATGTCGATTTACTTATCATTATGGGTGGAACCATGAGCGTAAATGATGAGGCAAATTTCCCATGGTTAAAAATAGAAAAACGTTGGCTGCGACGCTATTTAGCCATCGGTAAACCCGCAATCGGCCTTTGTTTAGGTGGGCAATTGATTGCCAATGCTTTGGGTGGTGCGGTGAGTCGAAATGCACAACAAGAATTGGGTTGGACGACCATCCGTAAGGTCGCTAACGTACCGCATGGCTGTTTCAAACTACCGGAAGAGTTTAAAGTCATGCAGTGGCACAGTGAAACATTTGAAATTCCTAAAGGAGCGGTATTACTGGCGGAAAATGATGCATGTCGTAATCAAATGTATCAAATTGGACAAAATGTTTTGGGCTTTCAATTTCATCCTGAAATTACCCCTGAAGTACTCGATTTATTTTTGGAAAATGATGAAGAAGTGGCATTTTTTTCAGGAACACATGTACAGCCAGTACATGATCTGCGGAAAAGCGCAAAAAACAAATTTATTGAGGGAAATCAAATACTAAACCAAGCAATAGAGTATGTATTAAGAAAAAATGCCTGTTGATTAAAAGTTAAGCAATTGATCTTGCATAAAAAATGAAAAATATAAGAAAAACAGCAAAAGGGATTTGCTTATGCATTAAACAATAGCTATAATGGGCGACCCTTTGATGAAGGGGGTTAGCTACGAATAAAGTAGTTAACATCGTGACAGTCGCGGCATCGATCGTGACCTTAGTGATATTTCACTGCTCTTGACACTTGCCTCTTTTAAAGTGGGGTGAGATGCGTCAAGGGTGATTCTTTATATATTTGGCTTGGAGTTAACTGGTATGTCTAACCAGAGAATTCGTATCCGTCTTAAGTCTTTTGATCACCGTTTAATTGATCAATCAGCTCAAGAAATCGTAGAAACAGCAAAACGTACTGGTGCACAAGTTTGTGGTCCAATCCCGATGCCTACACGTATCGAACGTTTTAACGTTTTAACATCACCACACGTTAACAAAGATGCGCGTGACCAATACGAGATCCGCACTTACAAACGTTTGATCGACATCGTTCAACCTACAGATAAAACTGTTGATGCATTGATGAAGTTAGATCTTGCAGCTGGTGTTGATGTTCAGATCGCTTTGGGTTAAGGCTTTCGGTTAATTAACGCTCTAAGTTAATTAGGCCGCTTTTTTAGAGGTTTATGCACATGGCTATTGGTTTAGTCGGTCGCAAGTGCGGTATGACACGTATCTTTACAGATGCTGGTGTTTCTGTACCTGTAACAGTGATTGAGGTTGATCCTAACCGCATCACACAAATCAAAACGCTTGAAACTGATGGTTATCAAGCGATTCAAATCACTACTGGTGAACGTCGCGAATCTCGTGTAACTAACGCTCAGAAAGGTCACTTTGCGAAAGCTGGTGTTGCTGCTGGTCGTCTAGTTCAAGAATTCCGCGCTACAGAAGCTGATCTTGAAGGTCGTGAAGTTGGCGGAACTATCGGTGTAGATGTGTTCACAGTGGGTCAAATTGTTGACGTTACTGGTACATCTAAAGGTAAAGGTTTCCAAGGTGGTGTTAAGCGTTGGAACTTCCGTACTCAAGACGCTACACATGGTAACTCTGTATCTCACCGTGTTATCGGTTCTACAGGTCAAAACCAGACTCCTGGTCGCGTGTTCAAAGGCAAAAAAATGCCTGGTCACTTAGGTGCTGAACGTGTAACTACACAGGGTCTTGAAATCGTTGCTATCGACGCAGAACGTTCAGTTCTAGTTGTTAAAGGCGCGGTTCCTGGTGCTACTGGTGGCGACGTTACTGTTCGTCCTACTATCAAGGCCTGAGGGGAAATAACGTGAATTTAAATACTGTTTCCGGCTCTGCTGTTGAGTTATCTGAAGTTGCGTTTGGTCGTGATTTTAACGAAGCTCTTGTACACCAAGTTGTTACAGCTTACTTAGCTGGTGGTCGTCAAGGTTCTAAAGCGCAAAAATCACGTGCTGACGTTTCTGGCGGTGGTAAAAAACCTTTCCGTCAAAAAGGTACTGGCCGCGCTCGTGCTGGTTCTATTCGTAGCCCAATCTGGGTTGGCGGTGGTAAAACTTTTGCTGCTCGTCCACAAGACTGGTCTCAAAAAGTAAACCGTAAAATGTATCGCGGTGCTATGCAATGCATCCTGGCTGAGCTTGTTCGTCAAGATCGCCTTATTTTAGTTGAAGAGATTGCTGTTGCAGCTCCAAAAACTAAAGAATTGCTTGCAAAACTTAACGACTTGAATGCACCTCGTGCATTAATCGTTACAGATGCTGTTGATGAGAACTTGTATCTTGCTGCTCGCAACATTCCACACGTTGATGTGGTTGATGCTGCTGCAATCGATCCTGTTAGCTTGATCGCGTTCGATAAAGTTGTTATGTCTGTTGCTGCTGCTAAGAAAATTGAGGTAGAACTCGGATGAACAACGAACGTATCTATCAAGTCCTACAAGGACCTGTATTCTCAGAAAAAGCACAAGTTTTAGGCGAAACTGCTGGTGTTCAAGTGTTCAAAGTTGCACTAGATGCAAACAAACTTGAAATCAAAAAAGCTGTTGAGCAACTATTTGGTGTTCAAGTTGTTAAAGTTAACACAACGATCACTAAAGGTAAGACTAAACGCTTTGGTAAAACATTAGGACGTCGTTCTGATGTTAAAAAAGCATACGTCACCCTGAAAGCTGGCCAAGATGTTGAAATGGCTGACTTGGGCGATACCGCTGAAAACGCAGCGGAATAAGGACGAAAATTATGCCGATTCAAAAATGTAAGCCAACGTCTCCAGGACGTCGCTTTGTAGAGAAAGTGGTTCATAACCACCTTCACAAAGGCGCGCCATATGCTCCGTTGGTTGAAGCTAAAAAACGTACTGGCGGTCGTAATAACAACGGTCACATTACAACTCGTCACGTTGGTGGTGGTCATAAACAGCACTACCGTATCGTAGACTTCAAACGTAACAAAGACAGCATCCCTGCTGTAGTTGAGCGTATTGAATACGATCCAAACCGTACAGCTCATATTGCTTTATTGAAATATGCTGACGGTGAACGTCGCTATATTATTGCACCTAAAGGCCTTCGCGCTGGTGATCAAGTTCAGTCTGGTAACGATGCTCCAATCCGTCCAGGTAACTGCTTGCCACTTCGCAACATGCCTATCGGTTCTACTCTTCACAACATCGAGCTTAAAATCGGTAAAGGCGCACAATTAGTACGTTCTGCTGGTACATCTGCTCAATTGTTGGGTCGTGACGGTTCTTACGCTATCATTCGTCTTCGTTCAGGCGAAATGCGTAAAGTACACGTTGAATGCCGTGCTGTGTTAGGTGAAGTTTCTAACTCAGAAAGCAACCTTCGTTCACTTGGTAAAGCAGGTGCATCACGCTGGCGTGGCGTTCGTCCTACCGTACGTGGTATGGCGATGAACCCAGTAGACCATCCACATGGTGGTGGTGAAGGACGTAACAAAGGTATTCAACCTGTAAGTCCATGGGGTCAAAAAGCTAAAGGGTACAAAACACGTACCAACAAGCGTACGACTAAGATGATCATTCGCGACCGTCGCGTTAAGTAACAAGTAAAGGAATCTGACAATGCCTCGTTCTCTGAAAAAAGGCCCATTCGTCGATGCGCACTTGTTCGCTAAGGTTGAAGCGGCTATCGCGGCTAATAACCGTAAGCCGATCAAAACTTGGTCGCGTCGTTCGATGATCTTACCGGATTTTGTTGGTCTAACAATTTCTGTACACAATGGCCGTAACCATGTTCCAGTGATCGTATCTGAGCATATGGTTGGTCATAAATTAGGTGAATTCGCGCCAACTCGTACCTATCGTGGTCACGGTGTTGACAAGAAGTCTAAACGTTAATAGGTGCTATGATGGAAGTAACTGCTAAATTACGCGGTGCCGCTATCTCGGCACAAAAAGCACGTTTGGTTGCAGACCTAATTCGCGGCAAATCTGTTGCGCATGCTTTGAATATCTTAAACTTCAGCAACAAAAAAGCTGCAGTTTTAGTTAAAAAAGCATTGGAATCTGCGATTGCAAACGCTGAACACAATAACAGTTTAGATGTAGACGACCTTAAAGTTTCTACGATCTACGTTGATGAAGGCATGAGCCTGAAACGTATTTTGCCACGTGCTAAAGGCCGTGCAGATCGTATTACTAAGCGTACTTGTCACATTACCGTTAAGGTAGGGGTTTGATATGGGTCAGAAGGTTCATCCAATCGGTATCCGCCTAGGTGTTGTGAAACGTCATAACGCTAACTGGTATGCGAATCCGAAACAATATGCTGAATATTTGCTAAAAGATCTTCAAGTTCGTGAGTTTTTAACTAAAAAACTTAAGAATGCGATGGTAAGCAATATTCTTATCGAACGCCCTACAGGCGCAGCTAAAGTAACTATTAGCACTGCACGTCCTGGTATCGTGATCGGTAAAAAAGGCGAAGACATTGAGAAATTACAACGCGAATTAACAGCCATTATGGGTGTTCCTGCGCAAGTAAGTATCAACGAAATCGATCGCCCAGATTTAGACGCTCGTTTAGTTGCTGAAGCAATCGCTTCTCAATTAGAAAAACGTGTAATGTTCCGTCGTGCTATGAAGCGTGCGGTTCAAAACTCTATGCGTGCTGGTGCTAAAGGTATCAAAGTAGAAGTTTCAGGCCGTCTAGGTGGTGCTGAGATTGCTCGTACTGAATGGTATCGTGAAGGTCGTGTACCTCTTCATACTCTTCGTGCTGACATCGACTATGCTACTATGCGTGCTGAGACTACTTACGGTACGATCGGCGTTAAAGTATGGATCTTCCGTGGTGAGATCTTGGGCGGCATGAAACAAGTCATGAACCCAGCTCCAGCTGAAGAACGTCCAGCTAAACGTGGCCGTGGTCGTGGTGAAGGTCAAGAGCGTCGTGGTCGTCGCAATGATCGTTCTGCTGAAAAAGGAGAATAATCCATGTTACAACCTAAACGTACTAAATTCCGTAAAGTGCAAAAAGGCCGTAACACTGGTCTAGCACATCGCGGTAGCTCAGTATCTTTTGGTACTATTGCACTTAAATCAGTTGAACGTGGTCAAATGACAGCACGTCAAATTGAAGCAGCGCGTCGTACAATCAGCCGTCGTATTAAACGTGGTGGTAAGATCTTTATCCGTGTTTTCCCAGACAAACCAATTACTGAAAAACCATTAGAAGTTCGTATGGGTAAAGGTAAAGGTTCTGTGGAATACTGGGTTTGCCAAATCAAACCAGGTAAAGTCTTGTACGAAATTGATGGTGTTAACGAAGAACTTGCTCGCGAAGCGTTTACGCTTGCTGCTGCAAAACTTCCGTTTAAAACCACTATCGTGACTCGGACGGTAATGTAATGAAAACTAATGATCTACGTGAAAAGTCGGTAGAAGAGTTGACAGCTTTGCTTGATGAGCAACAGCTTAACCAATTCCGTCTTCGTATGGCGAAAGCAACTGGTCAATTGGGTAAATCGCACGAAGTTGCGCTTACTCGTAAGACAATTGCTCGTATTAAGACCCTCCTTACCGAAAAACAGGGGAACGGACAATGAGTGAACAAACAGTTCGCACGTTAACCGGTAAAGTAGTTAGCGACAAGATGGACAAGTCTATCGTTGTTCTTATCGAACGCCGCGTTCAACACCCGTTGTATGGCAAATTAATCCGCCGTTCAACTAAATTACACGCTCATGATGAAAACAATGTTGCTAAAGTTGGCGACGTAGTAAGCATCAAAGAAAGCCGCCCAATGTCTAAAACTAAGTCTTGGACTTTAGTTGAAGTTGTTGAAGCTGCTGCTGAGTAATTAAACGTTCTTGCATCATCGGTCAATTTCGAGTACTCTTTGAGCCTTTCGAAATTGCGACCGGTGATGCTCGGTTTTGGAGTAGGGCAATGATTCAAACCGAAAGTATGCTCGACGTAGCAGACAACAGTGGTGCTCGCCGCGTACAATGTATTAAAGTACTTGGTGGTTCACATCGTCGTTATGCTTCTGTTGGCGACATTATTAAAGTTACTGTAAAAGAAGCTATTCCACGCGCACGTGTTAAAAAAGGTGACGTGATGAATGCTGTAGTTGTACGTACAAAATTCGGCATCCGTCGTGCAGATGGTTCAGTTATTCGTTTCGACGATAACGCAGCTGTTATTTTGAACAACAACAAAGCGCCGATTGCAACTCGTATTTTCGGACCAGTGACTCGTGAACTTCGTACTGAACAGTTCATGAAAATTATTTCATTGGCTCCTGAAGTTCTATAAGAGGCACTCATGGCTAAGATTAAAAAGGGCGATCAAGTAATTGTGATCGCAGGTAAAGAAAAAGGCAAACAAGGTACTGTTTTGTCTGTTTCAAATGACCGTGTTAAGGTTGAAGGCCTTAACTTGGTAACGAAGCATCAAAAGCCTAACCGAGCTACTGGCGCTGAAGGCGGCATCGTAACTCAAGAAGCTGAGCTTCATATCTCTAACGTGGCAATTTTTAATGCTACAACCCAAAAGGCTGACCGTGTTGGTTACCAAGTGATTGAAGGCGTGAAAACTCGCGTATTCAAATCTAATGGTGAATCAGTGGCGGTAGCGAAGTAATAGGTTGACTAGGCAATGGCCAGACTTAAAACGCGTTACAACGACGAACTTAAGGCTCAATTAAAAGAAACATTGGGCGTTAAGAATGTGATGGATATCCCTCGCATTACAAAAATTACCATCAACATGGGTGTTGGTGCTGCATCAGCTGACAAGAAATTGTTAGATGGCGCTCTTTCTGATATGCAAGCAATTGCTGGTCAAAAACCAGTACTTACTTTAGCTCGTAAATCTATCGCTGGTTTCAAAATCCGTGATGGTTGGCCGATCGGCTGTAAAGTTACTTTACGTGGCGAACGTATGTACGAATTCTTAGACCGTTTGATCTCTATCGCGATCCCTCGTATCCGTGACTTCCGTGGTTTCTCTGCGAAATCATTTGATGGTCGTGGTAACTACTCAATGGGTCTTAAGGAACAAATCATGTTCCCTGAAATCGATTTTGATAAGATTGATCGTATTCGTGGTATGGACATTACCATCACTACGACTGCTCGCACCGATGACGAAGGCCGTGCGCTTATGCGTGCATTCGGCTTCCCGTTCAAATAAGAGGTCGATATGGCTAAGAAAGGTATGATTAATCGCGAATTGAAACGCGAAGCTACTGTTGCTAAATACGCTGCGAAACGTGCTGAATTAAAAGCAATTATCGCAAACGTAAATGCATCAGACGAAGAACGTTTCGAAGCGATGATGAAATTTCAAGCATTACCACGTAATGCGTCTCCAGTACGTCTACGTAACCGTTGTGGTTTAACTGGTCGTCCTCATGGTTACTTCCGTAAGTTCGGTTTAAGCCGTAACAAATTACGTGAAACAGTAATGCAAGGTGATGTACCGGGCGTTGTTAAGGCAAGCTGGTAAGGAGCACTATAAATGAGTATGCAAGATACCGTTGCCGACATGCTAACACGTGTTCGTAACGCACAAATGGCAAAGAAACAAACTGTTTCTATGCCAAACTCAAAGTTGAAAGTTGCGATTGCTAACGTACTTCAACAAGAAGGTTATATCGCTGATGTAGCTGTTGCTGATAATGAAGGCAAAGCGACTTTAACGATTACTTTAAAATATTTCGAAGGCAAACCAGTTATTGATACTGTGAAACGCGTAAGCCGTCCAGGTCTACGTCAATATCGCGGTAAAGATGCACTTCCTAGCGTTAAGCAAGGTTTAGGTATTGCAATTGTTTCTACAAGCAAAGGCATCATGACTGATCGCGCTGCACGTGCTGCAGGTATCGGTGGTGAAGTTATTGCTTTTGTTTCTTAATAGGTGATTCCTCATGTCTCGTGTGGCTAAAGCCCCAGTAACTGTACCTAACGGTGTTACAGTTACTCAGAACGGCCGGCAGGTCGAAGTGAAAGGCAGCAAAGGTACATTGTCTTTCAACCTGCATGCGCTGGTCGAGCTAAAACAGGAAGACGGTACTCTAGTTATTGCTCCTAAAGCTGAATCTAAAGATGCTTGGATGCAGGCTGGTACTGCTCGCGCTGTGCTTAACAATCTTGTAAAAGGTGTTAACGAAGGTTTCGAACGTAAGTTGCAACTGATTGGTGTTGGTTATAAAGCTGCGGTTAAAGGTAATATTGTTAACCTTAACCTTGGTTTCTCTCACCCGATCGACTACAACCTTCCTGAAGGTGTAACTGCAGAAACTCCTACTGCAACTGAAATTGTACTTAAATCAGCTGATAAAGCTAAATTAGGTCAAGTTGCTGCAGAAATCCGTGGTTACCGTCCGCCAGAGCCTTATAAAGGTAAAGGTGTTCGTTATTCTGACGAAGTTGTACTTCGTAAAGAAGCTAAGAAGAAATAAGGCGCGAGGTTCTTATGAACGAAAAGAAACAATCCCGTTTGCGTCGTGCGAAAAGCACACGCTTGCACATCCGTGCATTGGGTGCGACTCGTTTGTGTGTAAACCGCACTCCGCGTCACATCTATGCTCAAGTTATCTCTGCAGATGGTGGCAAAGTATTAGCGCAAGCTTCTACTTTAGACGCTACTCTACGTGCTGGTACTACTGGTAACGTTGAATCGGCTCAGAAAGTTGGTGCTTTAATTGCAGAACGTGCTAAAGCGGCTGGTGTAACTAAAGTTGCATTTGACCGTTCTGGTTTCAAATATCATGGTCGTATCAAAGCCTTGGCTGATGCTGCTCGTGAAAACGGCTTGGAGTTCTAATCATGGCTAAAGTTGAACAAAACGAAGGTCTTGTTGAAAAGCTGGTTGCCGTTGATCGTGTAGCCAAAGTTGTTAAGGGTGGTCGTATTTTCTCTTTCACAGCATTAACTGTTGTGGGTGATGGTAATGGTCGCGTAGGTTTTGGTCGTGGTAAAGCACGTGAAGTTCCAGCTGCTATTTCTAAAGCACTTGAAGCTGCTCGTCGCAACATGATTACTGTTGACCTTGTTGACGGTACTGTTCAGCACCCTATCAATGCTCGTCACGGTGCAAGCCGCGTTTACATGCAACCTGCTTCTGAAGGTACTGGTGTAATTGCTGGTGGCGCTATGCGTGCAGTTTTAGAAGCTGTAGGTGTACGTAACGTATTAACTAAGTGTTATGGTTCTACTAACGCTGCTAACGTAGTAAACGCAACTTTTAACGGTTTGCGTGATATGACTTCTCCTGAGAAAGTTGCTGCGAAACGTGGTTTATCAGTAGCACAAATTCAAGGGTAATCAATCATGAAAACGATTAAAGTTACCCAGACTAAATCTTCATCGCATCGCTTGAAAAATCACAAGCTTAGCCTTAAAGGTTTAGGTCTGCGTCGTATTGGTCATACAGTTGAAGTGCAAGATACGCCTTCTAACCGTGGTATGATCAACCAAGTTTACTATATGGTTAGTGTAGAGGAATAAGCCATGACTCTGCGTTTAAATACAATTGCACCTGCAGAAGGTGCTAAGCGTGACAACCTACGTTTAGGCCGTGGTATCGGTTCTGGCGTTGGTAAGACTGGTGGCCGTGGTGTCAAAGGTCAAAACTCACGTAAGAGCGGTGGTACACGTCCTGGTTTCGAAGGTGGTCAAACTGCGTTATATCGTCGTTTACCTAAATTCGGTTTCACTAGCCAAATGGCTTTGAAAACTGCTGAAGTACGTTTATCAGAACTCGCTAAAGTTGAAGGCGACATCGTGTCTCTTGAAACTTTAAAAGCTGCTAACGTTGTACGTAAAGATATGTTACGTGCACGTATCGTACTTTCTGGTGAAATTACTCGTGCGTTCACTGTTCAAGGTGTTGCATTGACTAAAGGCGCTAAAGCTGCTGTTGAAGCTGCTGGCGGTAAAGTCGAGGAGTAATCCCCAGTGTCTATGACTCCTAGTTCGACAGGTCATGTTAACATGATGAAAGGCCAGCCTTTTCATGTGAAATATCGTGAAATTATCCGCCGTATGATGTTCCTCATCGGGGCGTTGTTGGTTTTTCGACTGGGAGCACATATTCCAGTACCGGGCATTAACAATGCCGCACTAGAGAATCTGTTTAATGCAAACCAAGGTACGATCCTTGGTTTGTTTAACATGTTCTCAGGTGGTGCATTAGAGCGTATGTCAATTCTTGCTCTTGGGATTATGCCGTATATCTCTGCATCGATTATCGTGCAGTTAATGTCTACGGTTGTTCCTTCGCTGGAAGCTTTAAAGAAAGAAGGCGAACAAGGTAAGCGTAAGATCAATCAATATACGCGACAAGGCACATTGTTTCTTGCACTTGTGCAAGCTGTTGGGATGTGTGCAGGTTTGATTAGTCAAAATATTACTTTGACTAGTGGACTTGCTTTTTACGTTCCTGCTGTAACTTCTTTAGTTGCAGGTACAATGTTCCTGATGTGGTTAGGTGAGCAAATTACAGAGCGTGGAGTAGGGAATGGTATTTCCATGATCATCTTCGCTGGTATTGTTGCTGGTTTGCCGAACTTGGTTCTGCAATCTTTAACCTCAGTAGATAATGGCCAATCAAGTTTAATTGGTCTTGCAATTTTTGCATTGCTGTCTGTTGCAGTGTTAGCAGCAATTGTGTTTATTGAGAAGGCGCAGCGTCGTATTCCGGTAAACTATGCTCAAAAACAACAAGGTCGTCGTGTATTTACTGCCCAGCAAACACATTTGCCATTAAAAATTAATATGGCGGGTGTGATTCCTGCAATTTTTGCTAGTTCATTGCTATTGTTCCCAGCGAGCTTAGGGCAATGGGTAGGCAGCGCAGATCCAAATGCTGGCGTGATTAAACGTGGCCTACAAGATTTGGCACTCGTATTGTCGCCGGGTCAACCGATGTATTTGGTGCTATTTGGCGCATTAATTATCTTCTTCTGTTACTTCTATACTGCGCTAGTATTTAGCCCGAAAGAAGTGTCAGAGAATTTAAAACGTAGTGGTGCTTATGTACCGGGTATTCGTCCTGGTGAGCAAACTGCACGCTATTTAGATCATATTTTGAATCGTTTGACTTTTATTGGCGCGGTTTATATCACAATCATCTGTTTAATGCCGATGATTCTACAAAGTTCATTTGGTATTCCATTTAGCTTAGGTGGTACGTCTTTACTGATCGTAGTGGTGGTGGTGATGGACTTTATGGCTCAGCTTCAAGCTCATCTCACATCGCATCAATATGACAATCAATCGTTAATGCGTAAAACGACTGCTCATCCGAAAGGATAAGCGCACTTAGAGGTTTCATTATGAAAGTTCAAGCTTCTGTAAAGAAAATTTGTGGTAGCTGTAAAGTTATCCGTCGTAATGGGGTTATTCGCGTAATTTGCAGCGCAGAACCTCGTCATAAGCAGCGTCAAGGTTAATCTGATCAAGACCTGTTGATTTCAGTAGGCTAATTAGGTTATTATCCGCCCCTCAAAGATTTTGTCGGGCGGTTGATTATCTTAACTGCCTTTTTGGAGAAAATTGAATGGCTCGTATTGCCGGTGTAAACATTCCGGATAACAAGCATGCTGTTATCTCTCTAACGTACATTTTTGGTATTGGTCGCCACACTGCAAAAGCTATCTTAGCTGCTGCTGGTATTGCACCAACAACTAAAATTCGTGAATTAGATGACGCTCAGCTTGATGCGATTCGTGCAGAAGTTACTAAGGTTCCTACCGAAGGTGATTTACGTCGCGAAATTTCCATGAACATTAAACGTTTAATGGATTTAGGCTGCTACCGCGGTCTTCGTCATCGTCGCAGCTTGCCTGTCCGTGGTCAACGCACCAAAACTAACGCACGTACCCGTAAAGGTCCGCGCAAACCTATTAAGAAATAAGATTTCTGGAAGCTAAAAGATGGCTAAAGATACTCGCACACGCAAGAAGGTCACTCGTACCGTCTCTGAAGGTGTTGCACACATTCACGCTTCTTTTAATAACACCATTGTGACTATTACCGATCGTCAAGGTAATGCACTGGCTTGGGCTACCTCTGGTGGACAAGGCTTCCGTGGATCACGTAAATCAACTCCGTTTGCTGCTCAGGTAGCTGCTGAGGTTGCTGGTAAAGCTGCTTTAGATTACGGTTTGAAAAACTTGGACGTCCTTGTAAAAGGTCCTGGTCCAGGTCGTGAATCTGCGGTTCGTGCTTTAGGTGCAGTGGGTTATAAAATTAACAGCATTACCGATGTGACGCCAATCCCGCACAACGGTTGCCGTCCACCTAAAAAACGTCGCGTGTAAGGAGAAACATTCATGGCTCGTTATATTGGTCCAAAATGCAAACTCTCTCGCCGCGAAGGGACAGACCTGCAATTAAAATCTGGCGTTAAACCATTTGACGTCAAAACAAAAAAAGCTGCTAAAGCACCTGGCCAACATGGTGGCGCTCGTGGCGGCAAACAATCTGAGTACTCACTACAATTACGTGAAAAACAAAAAGTACGTCGTATGTACGGTGTTTTAGAGCGTCAATTTAGTAACTACTACAAAGAAGCTGCTCGTGTTAAAGGCGCAACAGGTGAAAACTTGTTGAAACTTCTTGAAAGCCGTCTAGATAACGTTGTTTATCGCATGGGTTTTGGTTCTACACGTGCAGAAGCTCGTCAGCTTGTATCTCACCGTTCAATCACTTTAAATGGTCGTCGTGTTAACATCGCGTCTATCCAAGTTAAAGCTGGTGACGTTGTTGCGGTTCACGAAGGTGCTAAACAACAATTGCGTATTAAAAACGCAGTTGAGTTAGCGACTCAACGTGGCATTCCATCTTGGATTGAAATTGATCATTCTAAATTGGAAGGTACATTCAAAGCTGCACCAGATCGCTCTGATTTACCTGCTGAAATCAACGAAAGCTTGATTGTAGAATTGTATTCTAAATAATCCTTGAGGTAGCAATAATGACGCGTACTGCAAATGAGTTTCTAACTCCGCAAGCGATTAAGGTCGAAGCGGCAAGCGGGACCTCGGCAAAAGTTATTCTAGAACCATTAGAGCGTGGCTTTGGTCATACTCTTGGTAATGCTTTACGTCGTATCCTTTTGTCTTCTTTACCTGGCGCAGCCGTGGTTGAAGTAGAGATTGAAGGTGTCGAGCACGAGTACAGTACTTTGGAAGGCTTGCAGCAGGACATCGTCGAGCTCTTGCTGAACCTAAAAGGATTGTCTATTAAGCTGTTCGATCAAAATGAAGCTTATCTGACATTGGAAAAACAAGGTCCTGGCGACGTTACAGCCGCTGACCTTCGTTTACCACACAATGTTGAAGTGGTTAACCCTGAACATTTGATCGGTACTTTAAGTGCTTCTGGCTCATTAAAAATGCGCCTGAAAGTTTCTCAAGGTCGTGGTTATGAGACTTCTGATTCACGCTTCCCTGAGGGCGAAACTCGCCCAGTGGGTCGTTTGCAATTAGATGCTTCTTACAGCCCAATCAAACGTGTGTCTTACACAGTGGAAAACGCTCGTGTAGAACAACGTACTGATCTTGATAAACTGATCATTGATCTTGAAACCAACGGTACTGTTGATCCTGAAGAAGCAATCCGCAAAGCGGCAACAATCTTGCAACAACAAATTGCAATTTTTGTTGATCTTCAGAAAGATCAAGCACCAGTTGCTCAAGAGCCTCGTGAAGAAGTTGATCCGATTTTGCTTCGTCCAGTAGATGATCTAGAGCTTACTGTTCGTTCTGCTAACTGTTTGAAAGCAGAAAATATTTACTACATTGGCGATCTTGTTCAACGTACTGAAGTTGAGTTGCTTAAAACTCCTAACTTAGGTAAAAAATCGTTGACTGAGATTAAAGATGTTCTGGCATCGAAAGGCTTGCAATTGGGCATGCGTTTAGAGAACTGGCCACCGGCTAGCCTCCGCATGGACGATCGCTTTGCTTATCGTAGCCGTTAATTAAGTAGGACTATCACCATGCGTCATCGTAATAGTGGTGTGAAATTAGGCCGTACAAGCAGTCATCGTAAAGCGATGTTCCAAAACATGGCTAATTCTTTGTTCGAACACGAGTTAATTAAAACTACTGTTCCTAAAGCAAAAGAATTACGTCGTGTTGCTGAGCCTTTAATCACTTTAGCTAAAGTCGATTCTGTAGCAAACCGTCGTTTAGCGTTTGCTCGTACTCGTTCAGCTGCAACTGTTGGTAAATTATTTACCGTTCTTGGCCCTCGTTACAAAGAGCGTAACGGCGGTTATCTACGTGTTCTTAAAGCGGGCTTCCGTGCAGGTGATGCTGCACCGATGGCTTACGTTGAGCTAGTAGATCGCGAAGTTAACTAATTTCGTGAAGAGCAGCGTACGTTGTTCTAAAAAGGTCGGTTTTTAACCGACCTTTTTTAATGCCTGCAGTTTTGTGGTGGCTATATATTGTTAGACAATAATTCAATTTGTCCTTAAAAGATAAAAATAAAACGCCTTTTGCTTAAACTTGACATTGTTCATTGTCAAAAATGTGATTTAATAAATATAAATCTAAGATAGGTTAAAAGAACAACATGGAAAAACAAGTTGATATTCTCATTGTAGGTGCAGGTATCTCCGGTGTAGGTTTGGCTGCTCATCTTTCAAAAAATTGTCCTAATCGTTCATTTGAAATTATTGAACGTCGTGAAAGTTTCGGTGGTACATGGGATCTTTTTAAATATCCTGGTATTCGTTCTGATTCGGACATGTCAACTTTTGGCTTTAATTTTAAGCCGTGGAAAAAATCTAGTGTGCTTGCAGACGGGCCTTCGATCAAAGGCTATCTTTCTGAAGTAATTGACGAATATAAGATTAAAGAAAAAATTCATTTTCAACACCGTGTTGTGAGTGCAAATTACGACTCACAGACTCGTAAGTGGTCTGTTGTTATTGAAGATGCGAAGAAGAAGCAACAAACCTGGGTTGCAAATTTCGTCTTTGGCTGTACGGGTTATTATAATTATGACCAAGGGTTCCAACCTGAGTTCGCAGGGCAAGAAAAGTTCAAAGGTACCTTTATTCATCCACAACATTGGCCTGAAAATTTTAATTACGCAGGTAAAAAAGTGGTCATTATTGGCAGTGGTGCAACAGCGATTACCTTGGTCCCTGCCATGGCAAAAGGAGGTGCAGCTCATGTAACGATGTTACAGCGCTCTCCAACTTATATTGCCTCAGTACCTTCTATTGACATCATTTATGACAAGATGCGTAAAGTATTACCTGAAGATGTTGCTTATAAACTTACCCGTGCACGAAATATCGGTGTCCAACGGGCTGTTTATGCTGTTGCACAAAAGCAACCTAAATTACTCCGTAAATTTTTATTAAAATCAATTGAGTTGCAGTTGAAAGGTAAAGTGGATATGAAGCACTTTTCCCCAGATTACAATCCTTGGGATCAGCGCCTTTGTGTGGTGCCAGATGGTGATTTGTTTAAAATTTTACGCGAAGGCCGTGCATCTGTTGAAACCGATCAAATTGAAAGTTTTACTGAAAATGGCATTCAATTGAAATCAGGCAAGCATCTTGATGCGGACGTAGTAATTTCAGCTACAGGTCTAAATATTCAAATTTTAGGCGGGATTAGTGCCACAATCGATGGACAGCCATTAAATACCTCTAAACATATGTTGTACCATGGCGTGATGGTCAGTGATGTACCCAATATGGCGATGATTATTGGCTATATTAATGCTTCATGGACATTAAAAGTCGATATTGCTTCTGAATACATCTGTAAATTGATTAACTATATGGATCAAAATGGTTATAACCAAGTGATTCCACAAGGCGATGCGACCGAGTTGTTAGAAGATACCGTAATGGGAAGTTTGACTTCAGGCTATATTGCACGTGCAGCAGATGTGATGCCAAAACAGGGTAAACATGCACCGTGGAAAGTCAGCAATAACTATTTGGCAGATCGTAAAGAATTAAAGCATGCTTCATTTGAAGATGGAGTGCTGAAATTTGAAAAAAAGTCTGATCAAGTGGCTGCTAAACCCAGATTAGTTTCTTAAGTCTATTACATAAAAAAGGAGCATGATGCTCCTTTTTTTGCTTTAAATGAGTGACTTTAGGGTTTTATTTGATGCGTATTATTTGTCGAAAAATATATCATGTTGAAATAAGGAAAAGCACACAGGGTTAATGTGAATATTCAACAACATTCAGAATTTATAAAATTAAATGATTATGAGCTATATATTAAAGCTTGGCAGCCTGAAATAGCAGATAATGATGCAACTTTGGCTCCGATTATATTGATGCATGATTCACTGGGGAGTGTGGATTTGTGGCGTGATTTTCCTGCGCAATTGGCTTCTGCGTCTGGCAGAAAGGTCATTGCTTATGATCGGTTGGGTTTTGGTCGTTCGTCAGCAAATCCTGATGTATTAAGTACTGATTTTGTCTATGCCGAAGCACAGCAGGGCTTTAAGGCGCTACTTCAACATTATTCCATTCAACAGTTTATCGTGATGGGGCATAGTGTTGGCGGAGGAATGTCTGTTGTGATTGCCAGTGAATATACTGAACAATGTCGAGGTCTGATTACTATATCAGCACAGTATGAAGTGGAAGAACTCACATTATCGGGTATACGTGAAGCTAAAACAGGGTTTGCGCAGCCTGGACAGCTTGAACGCTTGGCTAAATACCATGGGGATAAAGCCCAATGGGTTTTGGATGCTTGGACTGAAACTTGGCTCTCACCGAGTTTTCGTCAATGGAACCTCGAGCATTATGCTGGAAAAGTACAGTGTCCAAGCTTGATCATTCATGGAGAACTGGATGAATACGGGACGACAGCACAAGCTCAGAAACTTTTTTCGGGTATACAAGGCGATACCGAGCTAGAGATTTTGGAAGGGCTTCATCACATGCCGCACAAAGAGCAACCTGCTTTGGTCACTGCACTGATCTGTGATTTTGTGAATGATTTAAGTTGATATCGAAAGAATGTAAAAAGCCCATCTGATGATGGGCTTTGTTGTTATAAAGATCGGGAAATGAGCTCTTTCATAATTTCATTGGTTCCGGCATAGATACGGTTGGCACGATTGTCGATATAAGCGCGAGCAATTGGATATTCAAGCATATAGCCATAGCCACCATGCAACTGCAGACATTCATCCACAACTTTGGAAAACATTTCTGAAATTTTGTATTTAGCAGCGGCTGCAGCGTCAATACCGAGCTGTTCCTCAAGTTGTAGTTCCATACAGCGATCTAGATAAGCTCGACAAAAATCGATCTCAGTACGTAGTTCTGCCAATTTAAAACGGGTGTTTTGGAAACTTGATACGGTCTTGCCAAATGCCTTACGTTCTTTGGTGTATTGAACTGTGTGCGCAAAGGCTGCTTCTGCACCGGCTTGGCAAATAATCGCAACCAACATACGCTCCCAAGCCAATTCCTTCATCAGCATCATAAAGCCCATACCTTGCATGCCGAGTAAGTTGCTTTTAGGGACGTGGACATTATCAAAGAACAGTTCACAGGTATCCTGACCTTTCATGCCAATTTTGTTTAAAGGTTTGCCTTTACTAAAACCGACGCGATCTGCCTCGACGATAATTAGCGATAAATTAGCTGAGCCTTTTTCACTATTGCCTGTCTTACAGACCACAATCGCCATGTCACATAAATAGCCATTGGTGATAAAAATCTTTGACCCATTAATAATATAGTCATCACCATCTTCTGTAGCAGTTGTGCGTACGGCTTGTAGGTCTGAACCTGTGCCCGGTTCGGTCATTGCAATGGCAGTCACGGTTTCGCCAGAAGCCATTTTCGGCAGCCAATGCAGCTTTTGTTCTTCATTGCCAAAGTTATGAATATAATTGGCCACGATGTCGGAATGCAGTGAAAAGCCGGTAGAGGAGTCCATAGCATAGGCCTGCTCTTCAATCAGAATCATGCTATAGAGTCGGTCTACACCATAGCCGCCATAAGCTTCGGGCATGGTCGGGCAAAGCAAGCCCATGGCACCGGCTTTATTCCATAAGTCACGGTCTACATGTTGTTGTTTTTCATACTTTTCGATATTGGGCACAACTTCTTTTTCATAAAATTTTCGTACTGTTTCACGAAATGCATCATGTTCTGCATTAAATAATTGACGTGGCAGCATGTTGTTGAGTGGGCGAATCGCTCCAGATTGCATTTTGAATATCCTATTCATTTTTATGGCTTTGTCTCAACTTATAAGATGCAGCGAGTGACTGCAATGTGCAGAACATTCAAAAGCAGGAAATGCGATGAAGCATTCGGTCAATCTTTGAAAACACTCCACTTCAATGGGGTGGATGAGTTACACTAGACGGGTTCAACGATTGGGGAAGACAATGACTGATGAAATCAGCTTAGAAGAGCGTAAAGTGATCTACCGTGCACGTCGTGGTTTAAAAGAGATTGATATTTATTTTGATCCCTACGTCAAAAATTACTATTTACAAGCCGATGCAGCTGAAAAAGACATGTTTGCAGAACTCGTTGCTGCAGAAGATCCAGATTTGTTGGATTGGTTTATGGAAGTTAGTGAACCGCCACGTCCTGAATTAAAAACGTTTATTCAAAAATTAAAACATTACGTTCATGGATAATCGGCAATTCAAACTGAAACGCAGTTTTTTATCGCATGCGTTTCAGTTTTTTATTTTTGCGGTATTGATGACGCTGCTTTATCAGTTACTAACGCCCATGCTTTGGGGGATATTTTTTCTCATCGGGCTAGTGGTTTATGTTCTGTTTTTCCGTAAGCATTTACACGTCACCAGTCTAGAATATTTGGATGGAACTGATTGGTCTTTGCAACGACTGAACCGCCCAGTACAACGTGTTCAAATTAGCCATATTTTGGATCATCAAATGTATATTGTGGTGTACTTTATGCATGCACGTGCAAAACCGGTGATTATTTGGCGCGATCAATTGTCATTGAAACAGTGGAAATCACTCAAAGTATTGGCCAAAATGATCTAATTGTTAGACAGCCTTAATTTTTAAAATTCAATAAAATTCAAATATTTCATTATCTTATCTTGTGTTTAAAATATTCTTGTCTGACAGGATTGGATTTTATTGGCAAAATATTTAAATTGTCAGACAATTTTAAGCTGTGTGTTGATTCTCTGCCTATATATTAGCCTTACCAACAGCCGTTAAAGGAAATCATCATGATGATGCCAACTTGGATGTTTCTGGTAATAGCGATTGTGTTAGCAATTGTTATAGGACGACTAGGAACAGTGCTGAAGGAACAGTTAACTCAAAAATAAGCAGTCAAACGCTTTCACAGTTAATAAGTAGCATGTGCCGAACCGTCGCTATGCTACTTTTTTTTGCCTAAAATTTAGTCTTTCTAAAAAATCAGTCAATTGCATTCAGCGTGATTCATGGCACAGTGTGTCGTTCAAATTAGAGCAAATACTCTTTTATTCATTTTTTGCTTCTGATATGTTTGTCGTGATGGACATAAACACAATTATAGAGGACAGGAAAATGTCGAGCGTCCAAAAAATATGCCAGGGTGTGGCAGTTGTAGCAATAACAAGTACATTATTCGCGGGTTGTTCGCAGGTTGTAAAAACCGGTGCTAATGTCGCACTCGGATTTACTGAAAAACATATTGTGCCACCCATTTTAGCCATGGAAGATGCTGAAATGGTGTGTAATTCAGGTAATTCATTAACTCCAGCTATTATGGCCACCAAAGATATGGGCGCAGACCCAACACGTGTGGCTGTGTTGATGTATTCAGCAGCAGGGATTTGTGCAGAACAAAAAGCCTTGGACGCAGAGTTACGCTATTTACGTGCATCTAAAGCCAACCAAGTGACCGAAGCACAGGATGCCCGTGTTGAGCAAAAGCGTTGGGCGGCACTTGCGGCACAGCGTCAATATACCGGCTATCAATTATTTCAAGATCGTTTTGAAAAGAAGTATAAGAAAAGTCTAGGTGAAGGCTGTCCAAAAATGAACAGCGACATTGACCAAACAGTGTATATGTTGGGAATGTTAAGTGGCTTACAGGCCATGACCAATGATATTAACTCAGGTGGGGCGGTAAACGTTCCTAAAGACATTGCTGCGATCGTTGAACGCGGTATGGTGTGTCTGAATAATGAAAAATTCTGGGGCGCACCAAATGCAACCCGCGCTGTGATCTGGACGTTATTGCCGGGTGCAGGAGATGGAAAACCTGATCCATACCAAACCTTAAAACAATCGGCGCAAATTGGTGAGCAAAAAGGCGTAAGACTGTCACATGCGTTATATGCAGTTGCTGCACAAGCCAGTGGCGATGATGCGAAAATCCGTGATGCCTTACGTACTTTTGCACAGGCACGTAGCGATGAAAAACCTGTTAACCCACAATTTAAGCTCATCGATAGTATGGCTGAAAGCATGGTGAAAGGGATTTCAGATCGTTATTGGACTGAACATACAGGCGTTCGTACCGGCGATGATGGTATGGAACATTTCTGGGATGAAAGTGCCAATAGTTCAGAACTCGATGATTTGTTTAGTGGCGATGCTGAAACCAGTAGTGCTACAGAAACGAGTGGCGCTGCAACAAATTAATAAAGCATGTAGTCCAAATGTGAGGTACAGGAGGAGCGAAAATGAAAACACAATTTTTAATTCCGAAAATTGTCTTTCTTGCCGTATTCGTTTCGATCTGTGCCTCGCTACAGGTATTTAAAGACTATTTTATCTACTGGCAAGATGACTTATTTCATGACTTTTGGCGCTTATGGACCGCGCATTGGGTTCACGTCGGTTGGATTCATTTTGCTTTAAATATGTTGGCCTTTATCTGCTTACCGTTTATTTTTCCAAGAGTTTCAATATGGCATTTTGTTGCCATTTTATTGATTTTATCCCCTTTAATTAGTCTGAGTTTCTATTTTTTCCTCCCCGATATTGAAGCCTATGCAGGATTATCTGGTGTCTTGCATGGCGCTTATGTTGCAGTCGCTTGCGTACATTTAATGTATAAACGGGAGCGAAATTTTGCAGCCTTTGTTCTGTTGCTGATTTTGGCAAAATTGGTGTGGGAAAATACCGTGGGGAACACCGGAACGGCTGAATTAATAGGAAGCCCCGTTTTAGTCGAAGCTCATTTATTGGGGGTGATTTGGGGCATTGTCATCGCCGTGTTTTATCTTATTGGTAATTATTTCTGGGATCGCTAGCGCACTTTAGGTGATTGGGTTGACAAAAAAAACCGAAAAGAAAATACATATTGTCATTTTAATGTTTTGAATATTGATGCAAATTTAAACGTAATAATAAAACAGTTAGGTCAGGGAAAGGAACTTCTCGAGCCGATAAGGAAAAGGATGCTTAGCCCCGCTAGGCTCCAAAATAAAAAATAGGAAGACTCATGCAAAATGATACACAAAACAGATCCGGCATCGTCGGGCTGTTAAGGTATGTCTGGACAGAATGGATTTCGACTCTAGTCGTGTTGATCTTGCTTCTGCTTACATTGATTATCGGGACAGGGGAGATGATTCATGGTCAGCTTCTGCGTACTGGTGAACGTTTGTATGGTAATGAAAGCATTGGGATGCAGTATTCATTTTTACGTGCAGAACCGACCAAGCCAGATTGTGACCGCCACCCAGATGTAGATAAAATGGTGCAAACGCAAATGAAAGCCAATGCGGCTGACGAATTTGCAGATATTTTTGGTACAGCATCTGAATCTGATGTACGTGCATCAGTCATGGCAGGTGTACAGCAATGTGAAGAAAAATTCCAATTTTATGACAAAGCAAAAGCTTATTTAGATGAGCATCCAAGTATTCGTACTTATCGTGCGATTGAAACGACATTCTTTGGCATCTTTAAATTTGGTTCCGAAAACCGTGTATTGATTCTTTTACTGATGGTCTTGGTGTCTGCCATTACTGCTTCAGTGAAGTTCCATCATATTGGTCTACGTGCGCCAACAACACGCTTGGATTATAAAGTCTATGCTTTATTCATGGCGATTGGGAATGGCCTATTAACCTTCTCGGTATATAGTCAGTTTAATTCAGTCCTAAATTCTGGGGTGAAATCGACCACAGAAACCTTGGCGGTATATTGGTTGTGGTTAGCCTTGTTTGGTATTGTCACGCTCATCAGTATTTATCAGTTCTTTAAACCACCTGCTGCGAAAGAGCCGGGTCCGGGGAATATTGGTTTTGCGCTATTGAGTGTACCGTTGTATGCCTTTATGGCGATTATTACGGGTGTGGCGTTTACCTTCTTTATGGACTATCCAATGGGTCAGGGGATTTACCTTGGACAGTTGGTCGAGTTCTCCGGGATTTTCCTGAACCTTGCACTGTTTATTTGGGCCGGAATGTTATTGACCCAAACGCGCGTGATGGATTTGTTCTTGTGGATTTTACGTCCATGGAACTTAGCACCTGAGACCTTGACGTGGTTAATTCTGATTGCCGCGGCGATTCCAACCGCTTATACCGGCGCTTCCGGGATCTTCGTTGTAGCAGCCGGTGCAATTATTTATAAAGAAGTGTGGAACTCTGGCTCTCGTCGTCAGTTTGCACTCGCTGTATCTGCAATGTCAGGTTCCTTAGGTGTGGTCATCCGTCCATGTCTATTGATTATCCTGATCTCGATGCTTGATAGCCGCCATGTGACGTCAGATGAGCTATTTGATCACGGTATCTATGTGTTCTGGCTCACAGCATTCTTGTTCTTGGGTATTTCACTGTTCTTGGCAGAAACACGTTTCCGTGTGGCATCGCCGAAAGTGGCTATTCCGGGCATGCTGAAAGCATTCATTCCCGTGATTCCGTATATCGTACTGACCTTGCTTGTGATTGCTTTCTACAAGTACGGTTTAGATACGCAAATGGATGAATTCACTGCCCCTGTGGTTCTACCGATCATTCTGATTGTTTACATTATGTTTGACCGTTGGTTTGCAGATCGTTTTACTTCGCAAACTGTAGATGCACATGAACAACTCAGCTTACAACATGAGCAAAGTTCTGAGTTCATGCGTGAACATGGTGGACATGGGGCTAACCGTCGTGGTTTCGGTAGTTCAATTTGGTTTGCTTCTTCAGAAACGGTTGGACACATTGGCGCATTAATTATCTTAATGGCCTTGTCGGCAAGTGTCGGCGGTTTGATTGAACGTACAGAAATCGTTGAATTATTACCAACGCATTTGGGCAATATCTATATTTCATTGGCCTTTATCGCATTGTTGTTGGCGATTATTGGTATGACGACAGATCCATTCGGGGCAGTGATTTTGGTTGCAGCAACGATTGCACCAGTAGCTTATGAAAATGGTATTCATCCGATTCACTTCTGGATGATCGTTTTGGTTGCCTTTGAGCTCGGTTATGTTTCGCCACCTGTAGCGCTGAATCACTTGTTGACACGACTCTCCGTCGGGGATGAGGAGGTGCGGGCAGCAGATGCAGAAGCAAAAGCCCAATACACCAATTTCTATTATCGCTATGAACGTTGGATTTTACCGATCCTTGTATTGTTCCCAGCTTTGGTGATCGTGACTTATGCGCCTTATATTCTGAAACTGTTTGGTTGGTACCAATAAATTCGCAGTGAGCTATAAAAAAGCACCTTCGGGTGCTTTTTTATTGAATAAGGGGACGCGCGATTGATAGTAAATGAATGAGATCTTTACGACTTTTTAAACTTATTTTGTAGGATCGGACTACAAAGCAAAATCGCTAAAAATATAAAAGCAAAGCCGAATAGGCTGTAAATGTCTGGCAATTCTTGCCACAGGGCAAAGCCCCAAATACCCGCAAAAATAATCGCGATATAGTTCACGGGGCCAATTTGACCTGCGGGTGCAAGCTTATAGGCATTGGACATAAAAATTTGACTGATATTGGCCAAAAGCCCCGCTGTAATCAGAAAGGCTAACTCCTTTAAACTATAAGGACGCCAAAGCCAGAACATCGGGATCATGGAAATGAGCGTGCCAAAAAAGCAGAAATAAAACACAATGCGTTCAGGCGGCTCGGTTGCTGTAAGGGCACGGACAGTGACAAATGCCATGGCTGCCAAGAAGCTTGCGGTCAGTCCGATCAGTGATAACTGATTAAACATTCCTGCATCGGGCTTTGCGACGAAGAGCACGCCGATTAAACCAATGACTGCGGCAATGAGCATACTCAGGGTCATTTTTTCTTTTAAAAATAACCATGCAATTAAGGGGATGAAGATCGGCGAGGAATAGGTGAAGACCATGGCATTGGAGAGTTTTAAGTGGGCAATGGCATAAAAAAAGCCATACATTGCCACCAAGCCTACGATTGAACGCCAGGTATGCATCCACAATTTTTCAGTTCTAAAAAATGTGCTGCCCTTTTGTAGGATCAAAGGTAGAAAGATCAATAAGCCAACCGCATTGCGAAAAAATACGATGGTGGCATTATCTACTGTGTGGGATGCGTAGCGTATACAAACCCCCATGATGGAAAAAAGCAGCGCTGACAGCATGAGAAAGCCAATTGCTTTGGGGATATTTTGTGGCGTTGTAGTAGTGGACATAACAAAAAGGCTAGAAAATCTGATGATATTCTAGCCTATAAGTACGCATGGTGTAGCAGAAGTCAGTTATTTTGCTTGTTGCGCTAACTGTGCTTCGAGTAATTTAATTTGTTCTTCTTTCAGTTTAATCAGCTCATCTGCATCTGAATGTTGCTGTTTTAAGCTTTGCTCCTGATCATTCAATTGTTGTTGAATGTCATCTAATTTGGCAATTTCTTCTTTGGCTAAAGAGGCATTTTCAGGTACAGCTGCATCTAAAATGTCTTCTTCGACCAATTTAAGGGTTTCAGTCTCTGCGACAGGGACTGATGCTTCAGTTTCAGATTGGACTGGGACTGCAACAGGCGGTTTAGCCGGTGCAGCGACCATTTCTTCTTGAAGCGCAGATTTATCTGCTGTACTGCTGCTTAACCATTGATATGCAAAAAAGATAGCAATCAATAACGTTAAGCCCCCAATGATTCCAACTAACAATTTTGGATTATGTCTTTGATCTTCTGTCATTGCTTGACCTTAATTTTTATTTAGGCTGACGTGGCTTAAATTGGATCACACCGATATCGTCTGGCACGGCAGGTTGTTCAGGTTGATCGACATGAGTCGGTCGATTTTCACTGTAACCACAATCAATGCATTCGATCCATTCGTCTTCGCCAGAGGTCAGCATGACAACCCGGTCCATCGCTTGGCATTTTGGACATTTTGCACCTGCAATGAAGCGTCGTTTAATGGTCATCATACTTACCTTGAATCTAACTAAGGTCCCTAGTTTAAGCGTTTTTAGATGCGTTCGTCCAACCTTGATGACGCAGCAGAGCATCTATTTTTGGCTCGCGTCCGCGGAAATTGATAAATGCGTCAAGTGCCGTATCTTTTCCGCCAACTGCTAGAATAAATTGTCTAAACGACTTGCCAGTCGAAGTATTAAAAATTCCTTCATTTTCGAATCGGTCGAAGGCATCACTTGCCAAAACCTCTGCCCATTTGTATGAATAATAACCAGCAGCGTAACCACCTGCGAAGATATGACTGAAACCATGTTGGAAACGGTTGTATGAAGTGGTGGGTGCAACTGCATATTTTTGACGAATATCATCTAAGGTTTTTTGGATGCCTGTAGCGTCCAAAGCAGGGTTGGCCTTATGGATATTTAAGTCAAACATGGCAAATTCAATTTGACGTAACGTTTGCATCCCTGACTGGAAGAAACGCGCATCTTGTAGTGCTTTTAACAGATCGGCTGGTAAAGTTTGCTTTGATTCTATATGTTCACTAAGTAAATCTAAACTTTCTTGATCCCAAGTCCAAAACTCCATGAATTGACTTGGCAGCTCTACAGCATCCCACGCCACGCCATGTGTACCAGCCACAGCAATATTATCGACTTCAGTGAGCATGTGATGTAAGCCATGACCAAATTCGTGGAACAGCGTCGTTACTTCATCATGAGTGAGTAAAGTAGCTTGCTCACCGACAGGTGGGGTAAAGTTGCAGACCATGTAGCAAATTGGTTTTTGCAGACCATTTTCAGTTTGCATGCGTGAACGGAAGCCGCTCATCCATGCGCCGCCACGTTTACCGCTTCGTGCATACAGGTCAAAGTAAAAACCGCCAATCACGCTGCCTTGATCTTCAAGTTCAAAGTAACGTGCATCGGGATGCCAAACAGGCGCTTCACGCTCGATTACATTGATGCCATAGAGACGATTTACAATGCTGAACAAGCCTTGAATAATCTTAGGTGCAGGGAAGTAGGGCTTCAGGTCTTTTTGTGACAAATTAAACTGTTGAACTTTGAGTTTTTCTGAGTAGAAAGTGGCATCCCACGGTTGTAACTCAGTGATACCGTCTTGCGCTGCAATGGCTTTCAGTTCAGCGATTTCTTTCTCTGCTGGCACACGCGCATGTTCTGCCAGTTCAATCAGGAACTGATCTACAGTTGCCACATCGGGTGCCATTTTGCTTGCCAAGGACAATTCGGCGTAATTGTTAAAACCAAGCAGGCTAGCCATTTCCAGACGTAGCTTCAATATTTCTTCCATGACCGCTGTATTGTCAAATTCAGCAGAGTCTGCCTGATCAGAAGCACGTGTGGTATAGGCTTTATAGAGTGCTTCACGCACTTCGCGGTCTTCTGCATAGGTCATAATGGCAATATAAGACGGGAAGTCGAGTGTGGCTACAGCCTGTTCGAGTTCGCGTTGCTGACCATATTGTTTCAGAAGTTCAATACTGCCTTGAGGTAGTCCTTTGAGCTGCGCTTCAGTTAAAGGTTTGAAGTAGGCTTGGGTGGCATCCAATACGTGATTGGAAAAGTCTGATGATAACTGTGAAAGTCGTGCAGATATTTCTGCATAGCGTTTTTTCGCTTCACCTTCTAAGGCTACGCCTGAAAGTTTAAAATCTCGTAACGCAAGTTTAATCGCGCTTTGTTGTGCTGCAGGAAGCGTGTCAAATACACTGTTGTCATGTACATGCTGATACGTTTGATACAACACTGTATGTTGACCTAGCTGCGTATAGTACTCACTCAGGCTGGGTAATAAAGATTGGTAGAGCTCTCGAGTTTCAGCATTATTCATCACGGCGTTCAGATGCGACAGCACGCCCCAAGCTTCACTCATATTATTTTCAAGGTCATCGACCTGTTCTAACGTATTTAGTTGTTTTTGTACCGAATCTGGAACAATCGTCAGTTCATTTAGAAATTGTTGACCGTGTTGAATCGCATTTTGAATTTTTTCTTTGAGTTGATCTAAGGTAATTTGATCAAATTGAGGAACGGGCAATGTTGCCTTTTCTAAAGTCATATTTTTTACTTCATATAAATCCTGAGTTATTTATAGATGTAGGGTTTGTTGCGGGTTAAATCAAGACTAAATTAGGAATTATTCATCTTCTGCAGAGGGCGCGAAGTCTTCACTGACCTTAAGAATCAAAAAGAGCGCCGAAGCGCTCTTTTCTTTCAACCTTAATCCGCAGATGATTTTGCATTGGATTTTTTCTTTTTCGGTTTGGATTTTTTCTTCACTTTATCTTTAGCCTTTGCTTCAGATTTGCTTGCAGATTTTTTAGCAGGCTTTTTACCGAATGAACTGGGCTTAGATTTCGATTTTTTGCGTCGTATGGGCTGTTCTCCATCTTCAGCAGCGTTGGTTTTACGCTCTGAAAAGACTTCTTCTTTGGCTGTAGGCTTTGCAACACGAGGGGCACGCGCTCGAATAGCACGACCTGCATGACTCAATTGTTGAATCAATTCAAAGTCGATTTTGCGCTCTTCTAGATTTACACCAGCGACTTTGATTTTAACTTCATCGCCTAGACTGAAAACTTGACCGCGAGATTGACCAATTAAGCTCTGACTCGGTTGGTCATAGACGAAGAAGTCATCACCCAATTGGCTGACGTGGATCATGCCATCAACATATAAGTCTTTGAGCGTTACAAACAGGCCAAATTCAGCAGTTGCACTGATGGTACCGACAAACTCTTCACCCAAATGTTGCTGCATGTAATGGCACTTCAACCATGTAGTAACAGAACGTGATGCTTCATCTGCACGGCGCTCAGTCGCAGAGAAGTGTTCACCAGCATCATCCAGCGAAGCGCCAGAAATTGGGTAAGGTTTTTTCTTTAATTGTGCTTTGATGGCACGGTGAAGTAACAAGTCTGGATAACGACGGATTGGAGATGTGAAATGCGTATACGCTTCATAAGCCAAGCCAAAGTGACCTGCATTGTTCGCGCCATAATAGGCTTGCATCATTGAGCGGAGTAAAACGGCATGAATACTTGGAGCATCAATACGGTCTTTGGTGGCATCAATCACGGCTTGATAGTCAGCTTGAGTCGGCTGTTCAGGGAATGGCAGCCCCAATAACTTCACAAAATCACGAACCTTTTGAATGCGTGAAAACTCAGGTGGCTCATGCACACGGTACAGCATTGGAATTTCATTTTTTAATGCATATTCTGCCGCTGCGACGTTTGCCAACAACATACATTCTTCAATTAGCTTATGTGCATCATTACGGCTGCGCGGTAGGATTTCATTAATACCGCCTAGCTTATCAAAGGTCATATAAGTTTCAACGGTTTCAAATTCCATCGCGTGGCGTTCAGCACGTAAGCCTTTCAACACTTGATACAATTGGAATAAGGTATTGACCGATTTACGCACATCACGGTCTTCAGGAATGGCTTGACTATTACCCTCAAAATATTCGGCCACTTGAGTATAGGTCAAACGAGCTTTTGAATGCATTACACCCGGATAGAACTCAAACTTAGTGACACGACCCGCGCGAGATAAGTTTAAATCACAGACCATACATAAACGGTCTACGTGTGGGTTCAAAGAACATAAACCATTCGACAGCGCCTCAGGCAACATCGGCAATACAAAATGAGGGAAGTACACCGATGTACCGCGCTCTTGAGCTTCGTCATCGAGCGGTTTACCCGGACGTACATAATGGCTGACATCGGCAATTGCCACGACAACACGATAACCACCACCCGGACGTTTTTCCGCATACACGGCATCATCGAAGTCGCGTGCATCTTCACCATCAATGGTGACAAGTGCTAAATCACGTAAATCGACACGACCTTCACGGTCTTGTTCTGATGGTTCTTTAAAGCTGTCGGCTTCTTGTTGTACCGCTTCAGGGAATTCGTAAGGTAAACCAAACTCTAAAATGGTTTGTGGAATAATAATTTCAGTGTCTGCTTTATCAGCCATCGACTGAACAATATGACCTGTCGCAAATTCTTCTTTGGTTGGGTAGCTGTCAATCGCAATACGTACAGAGTCGCCGAGTTTGACTTTGGCATGCTCGATTAATTCTTTTTCTAAAGTAATCGGTTGGTGTGCATTGGGATTTGCCGGCTGAATAAAATATTCACCTTCATACTCAGACACTTTACCGATAATTTCTTTGACACGATGCTGTAGAACTTCAGTAATAAAGCCCCATGCTTTGCCTTTACGGTCTACCGAAGTTTGGCGGACTTTAACACGGTCACCATTAAACACCTGACGCAACTCACGTTCAGGAAGTAAAAGGTCATCTTCACCACTAATATTGGCTGTGCCTAAACCTTTTGAATTGATATAAACCGTTGCTTCATGAGTCGGTTGCTCAGCTGCAAGCTGGAACTTAAATCCATCTTTCATCAACTGACCATCTCGAACCATCGCAATCAGACGATGACTCAGTGCATCAATACTTTTTTGATCGGCAATTTCAAAATGTTCTACAAGATCGGCATGCGACATTGCAGTTTTCAGTTGTTCAATCGTCTCTTGAATTAGAGTACGGCTTGGAATTGGATTGTCATAACGTTCGGCTTCAGCTTTTGCTTCAGGGTCGACCCAGTTTTTCATATGTATTTGGCTTCAAATCAGAAGATTAGGATTAGCATAAGTCATGCAAGCAGATACTGCACGCAATTGATTGCAATAAAGTGTTTTATGCCGATATTTTATAATGTTTAAAGCTGAAAAGTAGGGGATAGCAGCGCGTGCTGAACTAATTTTGCACTAATTTTTTGAAAATCGTTTAAAAAATATCTAATTGAGTAAAAAAATGAAAAAAATATAACGACTGTGCTTGCAGTCGTATCATGATCTTTGTATTATGGCGGCACGTTACGGTGAGATGGGTGAGTGGCTGAAACCACATCCCTGCTAAGGATGCATACGGGCAACTGTATCGAGGGTTCGAATCCCTCTCTCACCGCCACGATTTACTTATGTCGCGCTCATAGCTCAGCTGGATAGAGCACTTGGCTACGAACTAAGGGGTCGGGAGTTCGAATCTCTCTGAGCGCACCAATAAGTAAATCTGAAAACGTAGTCTTTTAAGACGACACAAGTTACGCGCTCATAGCTCAGCTGGATAGAGCACTTGGCTACGAACTAAGGGGTCGGGAGTTCGAATCTCTCTGAGCGCACCAACTTGAACAAATTACCGCACATGTTGCGGTTTTTTTGTGCCTGTGATTTATCGTTTTGATGCAGCCTGTCTTTTGTCTTTTGTCTTTTGTCTTTTGTCTTTTGTCTTTTGTCTTTTGTCTTTTGTCTTTTGTCTTTTGTCTTTTGTCTTTTGTCTTTTGTCTTTTGTCTTTTGTCTTTTGTCTTTTGTCTTTTACTTAGATTGTATAAAGCGTTCTATTTCATAAGACAAACTATCAGTATATTTCATTTTGCTTTCTTCAATAGATTAACCCTCATTTCAATTGTTCATGGTCATGCATTTTTTTAAAGCTAAGATAAAGAAAAGTTGGGTGAGTTGAAGCCGCGATTCAATGATGGCGATAGATTTGTTATTTATCTTGAGCATTTATACGTGACTACAGCTAACTGTAGATTCTAAACTCGTGATGCAAAAGCCTTTAAAAAATTAAATCTAGCTGATTTTTAGCGTGTTTAAAGGGTAATTGTTTATTTGCTGTGCGTTTGGTTAAATTTATATGAAAAAGCTCTTAACAAAAAATAAAAATCACGTATAATGAGCCTCATCAAGACGTCGCGCTCATAGCTCAGCTGGATAGAGCACTTGGCTACGAACTAAGGGGTCGGGAGTTCGAATCTCTCTGAGCGCACCAACTTGATCAAGATTGAAATAACCGCACATGTTGCGGTTTTTTTGTGTCTGAAATATAGCTAAAAACAATAAATTCAGCTCATCAATCAAGGTTCTAACTTAACTTCTGTTTAACTTTAAGTGCAAAGACCGTATTTCCGCCTAAAGCCGGCAACATGTCGTGATACGGCATACTGCGCATAGCACGAAGTAAAAAAGGCGCTTTGTCATCAATCTTCATCGCACTGGTCAATTGTAATAACGACCCTTGTTGTAAGGGGCGAATATGCATGGCACCTCGGACAAACTTTAAGTCCCCACCTGTCGCGGTATATTGATTTTGCAGTAAGTCGGGATAGTTAAAACGCATTTTAAAATCAAATGGAATATTGATCACACCTAAACCCACCGAAATTTTATAGTCGGCATCCATGAGGTGCGGATTAATTTTCTGCACTTGCATATGTTTAACTTGTCTTGGAAATAAGTGCTTGAACGAAGACACATTAATCCAGCGCTGTAAGCTCGAAGGCTCTTGTGCATAATATTGAAAACTGGTGCTAAAGCGCATCAATTCATAATTTTGCCCAAAGGGAACGCGTTGCGCTGTCAAAATAAAGGACACAGGTTCTTTTGAGCTTTGACTTAATTGGGTGACTTTGTCGAGTTGAGAGGCATTTAATTTGAGTTCAGGTAATTGATTTGCAGCGAGAGTTTCGCTGCTAAAGGCTTTAAATTGGCGCTGTAATGATTCGAGTAAAAAACCATTGGTTCCCGCAGGAATCCCTAATTTGGCATCGGGTAAGGCATTTAATATTTTGCTAAACAAAAAACCTTTGGGCTGATTTAAATCGCCCCATTGGGTCACACTAATCAAGGTGTGTTGAGCATCGATCTCAAACCATTCAATTTTCCCTGCACCAAAGGGCACCGGTGCTTGTAGAACCAAACTATTAATGCTGTTGTGATCAATTTGGTGCTGCATCACCACGGTTTCTTTAAAGTTTAAAACCGGAATTGGTGTTGGAATATGGATGCGATATTCAACTTGGCTGGTTGAACCTTGCTGTTGCAAAACCTCAGCAGATTTTAGCGTGGGAAATAAGCCGGCATAGTTTGGATAATTACTGAGTAATCTCGCCACATTTTTGCTGTTGGTTGGGATAACCACGGCGGCACTTTGAAATTTACCAATGACTTTTTGGCCTCCTTTCATCGTGGGCAGACTAATCTGCTGTGAGGGATGTGCAAAAATCACGATGTGATCACCGGCAAGATTTGCCAAGGCTTTGGCATTGCCATTAAACAAGTCCAAACTACTAGGAATCTGGGGTTGCCATTGAACGAATTTGGCCCAACTGGTCGATATGCTCAGTCCACTCAGAAACACCAGTACCATGATTATTTTTGTTATCTGCATGTCACATCCTGCGTATGCAATCTTTTATTTGTTGCTGTTTTTAACGTATTTCTAGAGGGAAGGGAAGTAGTGAAGTGTTACAACCGACCATTAAAAAGCATGAAGCAAGTTTGAATTGTGGTGTAGTATTTAGCGCAATTCATTTTTAAATATTCATACGCTTATGTCTGAAAATCTACCTGCATTATCGCTGCGCTATTTTTTAAATCTAGAAGAATCACAGGATGGTTTTGCACTAGCAACTTTTGGCAAAAAGCAATTTACGCGTTTTTTAACGCCAGCGATTAGCCTTGGGATTATCATCTGGGGTTTTTACTTGGGTGTAGATGGTGTCGGTGCATACTATATTGGGCTGGGTGCTTTCTTTTTACTCCTTCAAGGCATCATGCGTTATTGGTTTTTACCGATGATGTTTAAACGCCAGTTTGTAAAATACCAATTAGGCAAAAGTGAACAAGGTATTGATTTATTTCAAGACTATGCAGAAATTCATGCCAATGGGCGTAAGAATGTCTTTCATTATGCTGAAGTGGCAAATTTTGCTGAAGGCAAATTGACCTATATGCTTGAGCTGAAAAATAAAACCGTGATTATTGTGCCGAAAAGTGCATTTAAAGATACTGCGGACCAAGCGATTTTTACCAATACTTTTCAACACTAAGACAATCTATTCATAACAAAAGAGGGAGTCGTATGCAGTCACGTCCATCTAAAATTGTTTGCGTCGGTCGTAGTTATGCAGATCATGCCAAAGAATTAGGCAATGCAATTCCTGACCGTCCTGTACTTTTTATGAAGCCGCCAAGTGCATTAACCGCATTAGACCAAGGCATCTCATGGAATCCTGTATGGGGCAGTTGTCACTATGAATGTGAATTAAGTTTACGTATTGATCGTCCTTTATCGGCTGAAACTGATCCACGCAAAGCCTTAGAAGCAGTCGGAGCTGTGACTTTGGGGCTAGACCTGACCTTGCGTGATCTACAAGATGACTTAAAGAAAAAAGGTCAGCCGTGGGAACGTGCCAAAGCTTATGATGGTTCTTGCATCCTTGCGGATTGGATCGATGTCCAAGAAGTGGTTCAAGATTGGAAAGATGTGCATTATACCTTGCATGTCAATGATGAACTGCGTCAGAACGGTGATACTGCATTGCTGATTTTTGATGTGGGTACATTACTGGCCGATATTAGCCAAGTGTTTAGTCTTGAAGCGGGTGATGTGGTCATGACAGGTACGCCTGCAGGTGTCGCGGCACTACAGTCAGGTGAGCAGTTGAAAATGACCCTGAAAGGCAAAAATCAGGATTTTGTTTGGACAACTTTTGTCAAATAATCTGTGAACGAAATACAAAAAAGGCTGCTTAATGCAGCCTTTTTTGATTGATCTATTCAGTGCTACTTGATGGCGGTGGCTCATTTGGTTGTAAAGGACCAATGTCTTTCCATGTTTCATAGGTGCCGGCCATATGCTGTGAGTCGGTGTCTCCCAATGCACCTGCTTTGGCATACCATAGTCGCGCTTTTTCACCATCTCGAATATCATAATGATAATAATGTGCCATTTTCATCGCCGCGTCAGCATCTTGCCCTTGTTCTGCGGCATAGCTTAAATATTCAGCTGCTTTGTCGGGTGTTGACGAAGGATGTTCAGAAAAATAATGTTGATTTCCCAAGACTTTGATCGCTTCGACATTCTTTTGTTTGGCAGCTTTTTCATACCAAATTTGCGCTTGGTGCTTATCTTGAATTAAGCCTTTTCCAGTGTCGTACATCCAACCAACGGTATATTCAGCAGCAGGATCATGAGTTTTTTTTTGCAAGGTCTAGCACCCAGTGTGCAAGGAAAATATTGCCATCTTGCTGCATCTTTCGAATCACTTGATCTGCATGAGAGTTTCCTTGGTAGGCTTGAGTCATTAACCATGCAAATGCGACCGTAGTGCCTTGATCCGCAGCAGCTTTGTACCAATGTACACTTTGTTCGATATTTTGTTCTGTGCCCGTTCCACTGAGGTATAAATCACCCACTTTCATTTGTGCGGTCGCATCACCACTTTGAGCTATTTTGAGCGCGGATTTAAATTCACGCTGTTCTTTGGAACTACAAGCCATTAAAAATACGGCAGATAAACACAGCGCTAAAATGGTTTTTTTATTCATTCGAAATGGAGTCTTTATCATTTTTCGTAGATTTTTTGATCTTAACGGATTGTTGAATCACTTTATAGAGACCCTTATAGCTAAATTTAAACACATTTAGGGCTTTAAGGTAGATTTCCTAAACTGATCTGGGGTGCAAAGCATCCATTTTTTAAACATATTTATAAACGCTGAGGCATTGGCATAGCCAAGTTCTAAGGCAATATTTTCGATGGTTTGGCCTGCGTTGAGCATGGACATGGCTTTCATGACTTTGAGACGTTGTCGCCATTCATGCAGTGACATCCCAAGTTCTTTTTGACAATAACGCGCAAGAGTACGTTCCGTCATATTTATCCGCTGTGCCAATTGCTCAAGCGCGCTCTGATCTGCAGGATGTTGATGTAAATAATCAAGCAGCTGTTTGAGGGCAGGGTGATCCGAATGCGGTAAATAACTACTGACCAGTTTGGCTTGATGCAGTTGATCTAAGATCACATGGAGTAAGCGTTGATACTCGGCCGTATTTTCCATGAGATCGGCTTGTTGATGCAACAGACGCAAATGGCTGAATATCGCTGTAACTAAAGGTGAGCTGAGTAAAATCCCCGGTTGTTTCGGTAAGTGAGTACATAGCGATTCATGTACATATAAGGTTCCATGTGAAACCGCTGTACGATTTAAACCACTATGTTCTAAATGTGGGGGAAGCCAGATACCATAAGGTGGAGGGGTAATATAGTCTATTTGATTGATGTTCACTTCCATTACGCCATTAAAGGCATAGACAAACTCGCCCCAAGCATGTCCATGAACGGGATAAACAGACAGTGCAGGATCGTCACGAAAACTGATCCACAGTGCTGCTTGAATTTCATCGTTGGTGGGAAGTTGTTGCAACTGCGTATGATCTGCACGAGCTTTATGACGCATGAGAAATTTTGCCTGAATAAGAAGATCACTTGTCTATTTTGAAGTATATATTTTATTTCTGACAGTTCTATAGTGTTGCGTGTCGTATTGTCGAGTAAATAGTGTGGAACAGCGTAAGGCGCTAGATGCAAAAGCTTCTGGTTTGATGATTATTTTGTGCATGATTTTAGGGATTCAACAGGTCATTTTGAAATTGGCCGCGGTTGATATTGCGCCGATCATGCAAATTGCCATCCGATCGGGTTTGGCTGCGCTGTTGGTCTTTCCACTGATTCGTCTTAAGCCGGGAACACATTTATATACACGCGAATACTTGCTGCCGGGTATCTGGGTGTCGTTTTTATTTTCAGCCGAATTTATTTTAGTGGCAGAATCCCTGCGCTATACCTCTGCATCACATACCGTTGTCTTGCTCTATACCGCACCGATTTTTGTGGCATTAGGTTTACATTGGAAGTTGCCTGAAGAAAAACTCACAGCGATCCAATGGGTCGGTATTTTTATTGCCTTTTCAGGTATTGTTCTATCGTTTATGGGACGTGAAAGTAGCACTACAGTCAACACTCAAGCACTGTTGGGTGATGCGATGGCGCTACTTGCAGGGGTGATGTGGGCCTTGACCACTATTTCATTAAGACTCACCAAACTCTCTAATGCACCTCCGACTCAGACCTTGTTTTATCAATTGGTTGGTGGTTGTGTATTTTTATTACCCGTGGCGTGGCTGACAGGACAAATGACTGTACATTGGACGGTGTTGTCCATCAGCAGTATGATTTTTCATGTGCTCATTATTTCATTTTTTAGCCTGATGCTTTGGTTTTGGCTATTAAGTAAATATCTGGCCAATGGTCTGGGCGTTTTTTCATTCCTTACCCCAATCTTTGGACTGGTCTTTGGCGTATTGATCTTAAACGAAACGATTGAACTGAACTTTATTTTGGGAACGGCCTTAGTAATGGTTGGAGTGATGACGGTAACCTTGCATCGGTGGTTGTCTAAATTGATGGGACATCAGTGCACAGCGATCTAATATCATGTATAAATTAAAAGGGAGAGCTACGGCTCTCCTTTTTTTATTTACGCTTATTTTTCTTCAAAAATAGTCGCAAGCGGTATCGAGAGTTTGGCCGCAAGATAATCATCAGATTCGACCAATTGCGGCCCAATTTTTTCCATCCAAAAATCATCTGGATCGACGCGACCTAAATCTTGCCGTTTAGGGAGCGGATAGGGCAGCTTACTGTAAAAACTCCAAAAGTCCACTTGGGTTAAATTACGAACTAAAACATAATGATCATCATCTGTACGTTTAATCAGGTGTTGCTCTTCAAACAATAAAATATAGCTTGGCAGGCGGCCGATTTCATCACGCCCTAAAACCTCAAGTGCTTCTTTTTCTGTCACGCTCTGACCGAGTTTTTGCTTTTTATAAAATAATTCAAGCAAATCCATCAACATAATCACAGGATGGCGTTTTTGGTCGTTGCCCGAATTGAAAGCGGTCAGTGCATAACTAATTTCTACCCCAATCAGTACGATATTCCATGAAAGGAATATCCAAAGCAGGAAAATTGGCACCGCAGCAAATGCACCATAAACGATTTGATAACTGGTGAAATTTGACATGACAAAGCCAAAGAGGTTTTTGAGCAGTTCAAAGACCACCGCACTAAAGACACCCGCGATCAGCGCGGCCTTAATCGGCACACTGCGGTTGGGAATCGTCCAATACAGAATGAAAAAACCTAAAATAGTCAATGAAAAAGACAAGATCCACAGCAGAAAAGCCCCATCCAGTTCATAGCCGGCAAAATTATTGCTGAGGACATTCATAGAGGCCAAGGTAGATGACACAACAAATGCGCTACCCAGTAAGATTGGGCCTAATGAGATAATAGTCCAATAGCGCATAAAGCCAATAATGCCGCCACGTGTCTCACGCACCCGCCAAATTCGGTTAAATACTGTCTCAATGCTGGTCAGCATCATAACTGTGGTAATGAATAAAAACAGTACACCAATAACAGTCAGGTTACTGGATTTATCGGTGAATGCATTCAGTGCTTTATCAAAAGCAATTGTCGTTTTCGGTAGGAAATTACTATAAATCAATTGTTGAAGCTGTTGACGAGCAGGTTCTAAAGCTTTAATTGAGGAGATGATGACCAAGAATACGGTCAACATGGGTACCACTGCAAACAAGGTGGTATAGGTTAATGATCCTGCTTGTTCACGGCAGCGATCGGCTTCAAAACGTCGAATGACAAATAAAACAAACTGAAACCATTTCTTGTCGTAAAAGGGAAGTTTTTTTAAAAATGCTTCGATCATTCGTTCAAGTCTCGAGTTATTTTAGTCATGTTTATGCAATTTTCATCACTTAGCTTAACCAAAAAATAGGAAAAATACCGTATAGTTTTCTTTTTTCATTGAATTTATAAAAATGACGCAAGCTTATGTACTAGTGCTGTATTACAGCAAATATGGTTCAACACGTGAGATGGCACATTTGATTGCCAATGGAATTGAAGCGTCGGGAATGGCGGTAAAAATACGAACCGTTCCAAATTTATCCGCTGTGGTGACTGACGTGCAGCCCAGTATTCCTGCCGAAGGCGATATTTACTGTAGCTTAGATGACTTAGCGCATTGCTCAGGTTTAGCCCTTGGTTCGCCAACACGTTTTGGTAATATGGCGTCGGAAATGAAATATTTCTGGGATCAAACCACAGCGCTTTGGCTCAATGGCGCATTACATGGCAAACCTGCCTGTGTGTTTACCAGTTCAGGTTCAATGCATGGGGGACAGGAAAGTACTTTGCTGACCATGCTGCCGCCTTTGTTTCATCACGGAATGATGGTTATGGGTTTAAGTAATGCCCATCCGGCATTATCGAATACCAAAACGGGTGGTACACCTTATGGTGCAAGCCATGTCAGTGGTCCACGCCATGATCAGTTATTGAGTCAAGATGAGCGTAACTTGTGTGAAGAGCTGGGTAAACGCCTAGGCGAAGTCGTCAAAAAGTTGATTTGATACTTACATGTTCTAGGAAGTTGCGCTAACTTTGTAGCGAACGGGCAAGAAAAGGCTTAAATATTTCACTTTTCTTGCTTTATTTACGTGTGACGTCTTTTTATTTATGTCGTTGTATACCGACCAAAATATAAAAATAAATCTGTCGAACTATTCCTGAAATATTAAAAATAAATGATATCAACAATATATTGAAAGTTTTTAAATACAGCCTGCTCAGTGATGGTTTCGAGTCGAATATTGCTCTCTCTTTGGGCGCGTTATTTTTATTTTTTGATTACATGATTTGTATTTAAATTTCTTCTTTGGGGTGTGTGATGTCTATTGTTAATTTTCTAATGACTTTCCTGTGTTCCGTATTGGCTGCATCTTCCTTGTGTACGGCAATGCCAGTTTATACAGTATGGATTTCCCGCAAAAGAAAAAGCCGAAGAAAAAGAATTTTTAGCGAAACAAGATCAAGTTAAAGTGGACTCAAAATCTTTAACTGATGTTTCAAAATAATTGATTCGCCATGGTTTTCGAATAGCATTTCAATAGACTAGAAATACATATTAGAAAAACAATAACCTATTAAAAAAGAGCGCTGAAGCGCTCTTTTTTAATATCCAAATTAGTCTTAATCCGAAGTCTTTGCAGCGTCTTCAGGCTGTTGCTCAACTTCAAAGCGCTGTTTGCAATCTAAACATTGGTAGTCGAGAAAAATATTTTGATCGACCATCACGCCGGCTTTTTTACCAAAACGGTGTCCGAGAAAACCGCCTGTAATACCGACGCTAATTGCACCAACAAAAGTCCCGATGGTTCCGCCCATAATCACGCCAAGTGGGCCAGCAGTCACGCCACCAATCGCAGCACCAATAGATGCGCCAGATGCCGCACCACCGACAGTCCCTGCAGCAGCTCCTGCACCACTGAGTAAGACACCACCAATTTTTTGTAAGTTTTGTTCATGGTTACGCTTTTCAATATGGGTTGATCCACATTTTGGACATTTAACTGTCGATTCCATGTTTTGCTCTTCTGTATTCATAACTTTCCATAGCCTTAAAAAATAAAGTGGCCGAATTTATGGTGCAGCATAATGTAATTTGACAGATGAGTAGTTGACTCATTCGATCAAATGTGACGATTTTCCTGAATTTTATCGAGTTTTGCACACCGATGTTTTGTCTGCTTGTAACTAAGGCGTTAAAAAGTGCGCTTTATGTCACCTTAATGGCAAATTTTTAGCAAAAAAAAGAACACCTGATGTGTTCTTTTTTCTTTTGAACGCAAACTAGTCACGTACAAATTCAACTGTACCATTCGCCAGTGATTTCACACGTGCCAATGATTCAACGCGATAGCCTTTTTCAAGCAAAATATCACGACCAGGTTGGAATGATTTTTCAATCACGATACCGATACCCAATACTTCAGCACTTGCTTGATGAATAAGATCTGCAAGACCTAAAGCCGCTTGACCATTGGCCAAAAAGTCATCAATCACTAAAACTTTATCTTCAGCATTGATGTGCTTTTTAGAAATCGCGATAGTGCTTTCAGTTTGTTTTGTGAAAGAAAACACTTTTGAGCGATACAAATCATCTTTTAAGGTTAAAGATTGATATTTACGTGCAAAAATCACAGGAACACCAAGTTCAAGACCAGCCATTACTGCAGGTGCAATACCTGATGCTTCAATCGTAATGATTTTTGTGATGCCAGCATCTTTAAAAAGACGGGCAAATTCTTGACCAATTTGCTGCATCATCACAGGGTCAATTTGGTGGTTCAGGAAAGAATCGACTTTCAGAACTTCTTCAGAGAGAACGATACCTTCAGCTAAGATTTTCTGTTCCAGAGCGTGCACGGGAGAATCCTCGAGGGGGCAGGTGCTTTTTAAAGCAAAAGCGTATTTTAAAAAGCACCGTGAAAAATGCAAGCGAAATTGATCAAATCAATTAATTTGTTGCACCTTTATAGCCCGTTAACAATAAACCGTAAGAGGTTTTATTGTCTTGGTGGGAAACTTTGACAGGTAGATAATCTAGTTTTGGTGCTAACCAGAAGGTGGTTTGACGGCCAGGTTTGTCATGGCGCATCACGACTTTCACGGTGTCAAAAGTCCCGTAAGTGGTTTTCACTTTTTCAGTGCCTTGTTTCACGAACTTACGAGCTTCAACCTCTTTGGCATCGGCAATGTAGTAATTCGATTTCAAACCACCATTTTTTAAATCCTCACGAATTTGCAATTCAGCATTGAGTTCATCTAACACACCTGATTTCCACGCAAATGAACGCGCTTTATCATCTTTTTTGGTATTAATGGTTTTTGCGCCAGCATTAAAATTAATATTCATGGTGTTGTTGTGCACCAAAATTTTGCTGCTGCGGCTAAAGCTGTTCGAGTGAATTTGGCTGCCATTTAAACTAAAACGACTGGTTTCAGTTGCAGAGGCCATCGCACCAGCTTTTGCTGCGAAAACATACGTCCAGTTATTCCCAGATTGTTTTAGGGTACGTGTTGCAGAACCCAAGTTTTTGCCGTTGTAATTAAACTGGTAGCTTGCTTGGAATGGACTCATGGCAAATGACTGACTTGAGAAACCAGTCAAAAGCAGTGTAGTCGATACCCCAGCAACAAGACCTAAATTTTTCAAAACTGAATGTGCCATAAGTATGGTTTTCCTATTCAATAGAAGTGCGATGGGCTAAACCACCTGATATGTTTATTATGCGGCTGGATTGTGGAGAATCACGTCACAAATCCGTGCCTAATGTATATGTTGTGTAGCGTTTTATAGGCTCAAGATATCTAAGTACAGGATAAGTCTAGCTTTCCTTTTGCTTAATTGGCGTGACTTCATCGTCTTTTAAATTTGAGTCATCCCAGTCTTCTATCCGTTCTTGCGACATCTTGGTGAACAATGCGGTTAAATTAACATTACCAATCACCACCAATTCGGCCTCACGTAAAACAGCATGGTTGACATGGACTTTGCCCAGTGTGTCGATAATTGATCGACTTTTACCGAGCCAGCGATTCAGGTCTAAATACAGTAAATCATCTTTAACTTTGATCACATTGAGCTTTTCCAAAATCATACCCAATGGATCTTGGTTGAGTACTTTTTGATAGAACCATAACGCCATGCGCACGCCCATCTTATACAGAACATTTGGATACTTCGCTTCAATCACTTGTGTATCACTAATTTGTTCAAATACGATCAATTGGGTTTGTTTGTTGAGTTCCATCTGTACCAGTTTTAAATCGACAGAGAGTGTTATGATCAGCCCGTTATAATCCAATGTGGCATACAGTCGAAGCCAGTCATCATGCAGGTCAGCATGCAAGTCTTTGAGCATTTTCACATTATCGGTCACAAAGCGCTGAAATGTCGCATTTAAAAACACTTGAGACATTGGGAATTCACGCTCATCTTCAATAAATCCTTCAGCTTTTTGGTACACTTGGCGTATACGTTTAGCGATATTGGAAACTAGCGTTTGCATAAGAAGTGCATCCTGACAAATTATGTTTTTTGACGATGTTTATCTTGTCGATTTCTATAAAAACACAAGGTTTTGATCTTGCAGTTTAGCAAAATAAATTGCACCATTTTCATGATTTTAATTGTGCATTATCTATGTGTTGATGGATTTCTCGTTTTCATCAAAAAATGAATACGAGTTTTATTTTATACTGTTTTAAGCAGTTTGGGGAATGCGGCAAATTGTCGGTTTAATGTGATGCTGAAAAAAATAACGTTCATGCCCTTGATGAAAGAGTGGTGGAAAGATCCCATATTTGCAACTGCATTGGCGTTTGCTGCTGTGTTGCATTTGGCTTTTTTAACCATGCAATTTTCCATGCCCCAAGAGGCGGATTATAACACCAAAGAAATTGCAGTTTCTTTACGTTCTACGACGGAAAAAATTGAACATGCAGACTTTTTAGCACAAGCCGATCAGCAGGGCTCAGGGACATTCCGTGAGTCACATCGTATGTCGAGTGACATGCCTGCACCGATGATCGAACAAAAAGCCGGGGAGCAAAAAAGCGAAGCTTTAGAACAACTGCAACAAAAGAAAGAGCTGAGCTTTGAAGACAAAGTGTTGATGACAACCTTGAGTTGGCAAAAACAAGCGGAAGAAAACAGTCGCAAAAAAGCCGTTGAGGAGTTGAATAGTCAGTTTCAGGCCAAGGCTGCGATGGTGGCGAGTATCGAAGCTCAATATTTACAACGCCAACAAAATTTTAGCCGTCAGCAAAAAATTAAAACCATTGATGGTATTCAAGCCAAGCAAGATGTTTCTGCTGCTTACATGGAAAAATTTCGCGAAAAAGTCGAATTTTACGGTAACCGTTATTATCCTGAAGCGGCAAAACAGCAACAGCTACGCGGTGAAGTACGTTTAATGGTTATTTTGAACAGTAATGGCGGGATTCGTGCCATTCGTTTGATCGAAAGTTCAGGTTCAAACTTATTGGACGAAGCTGCAAAAACCTCTGTACGTAAGGCGGCACCTTTTGGTTTGTTTGATGCCAAAATGAAAGACATCTCAGAACTTCGTATTGTGCGTACTTGGCGCTTCGATCCTGCAGAAGCAGAATTTGAGGTGCGTTAAAATTCAGTCGCGATAGCGTCGCAAAACTTCGCAGATTTCGGCGCTAAAACTCGCATGCCATTGGTTTTTCCCCAATTGTTGCGCCACTAGATGTTGTGCATCTTGCTGCCAAGCTCGAATGTCTTCTAATGTATTCCAGTAGGAAAGGGCGATTTCATGCTCACCCTCTGTCAGCGCTTCAAAATGTTGACAGTTAAAGTGTGTCAAGGCTTTGTCTCTAAGCTGCTGTGCAGTCGAAAAATACAGCTCATCAAGCGTACAAATGCGTGCTTTAAAAATCACGATATATTGCATATCTTTCCTTCCTTGGTTTTTATGACGATAAAAAAAGCGAGCCGTAGCTCGCTTTTTTGTTCTTAATCTCTTTCCAGATAAGGGTTATCAAACCCTAATTTGGCTAAAATCTCGATTTCCAACGCTTCCATTTCTTCAGCATCTTCATCAGAGGTTTCATGGTCGTAACCCATGAGGTGCAACGTACCGTGTACCAGCATATGCGTAAAGTGGGTCAGGGGTGCTTTGCTTTGTTCTTGTGCTTCACGAAGAACCACAGGAATACAAATCACCAAGTCGCCAATCGGAAATGAGTCTAAAACTGCAGCCATTTCATCGGGGAGATCGCTCGGAAAAGACAACACATTAGTCGGTTTGTCTTTACCACGATATTCCAAGTTCAATTTGTGGCTTTCGTCATTGTCCACACATGCAATACCGATCTCACAATCACTTTGTGTATCGATATGACGTAAAGCCGTTTCCACGACTTTTTTGATATGCGCACGTTTCACCACCAATTCAGGTGACTGAAAATTTTGCTGCAAGGAGAGATTAAGTTTCAAAATGAATCCTTAAATGTTTTCGTCTTGATGCTGCCCATCAGCTTTAGCATCATTGTCCGCCACCAAAGCTTCCTGACGTGCTTTACGTTCTGCACGTTGTTCAGCCGTGAGGCGATGTTGTTCGCTGTCCCATCCCTCATAAGCTTCAACAATTTTTTGAACCAATTGATGACGTACCACGTCACGAGAGTGGAAGCGAGTAATATGAATTTCTTTGATTTTTTCAATCACACGTAAGGCATGTGCCAAACCAGATTGTTGACCACGAGGTAAATCGACCTGTGTAATGTCGCCCGTGATCACCGCTCGAGAACCAAAGCCTAAACGGGTGAGGAACATTTTCATCTGTTCAGGGGTAGTGTTCTGTGCTTCATCTAAAATCACAAAAGAATGATTTAAGGTACGACCACGCATGTAGGCCAGTGGTGCAACTTCAATCACTTGACGTTCAATCAGTTTTGCGACTTTTTCAAAACCGAGCATTTCATACAAAGCGTCATATAGCGGACGTAAGTAAGGGTCAATTTTTTGGCTCAAATCACCGGGTAAAAAACCCAATTTTTCACCGGCTTCAACCGCAGGGCGAACCAATAAAATGCGTTGAATTTCGTTACGTTCTAGCATATCTACAGCAGCGGCGACCGCGAGATAAGTTTTACCTGTACCCGCTGGGCCGATACCAAATGAAATATCGCTTTGTAAAATACGCTGTACATAGCGTTTTTGATTGGCACCACGTGGATTGATCCGACCTTTACGGGTTTGTAGATAAACATTGTCTAAACCGGTATGCTCATTTTCAGAAAAATCTTCCTGAATTTCGCGGTCAGTCTGACTGCCTTGAATCATCATGTGTAAAATGTCCGCACTAATCTGTGGATTGGTTTCGGACTCTTCATAAAGACGGTGAAGGAGACTTTCGGCTCTCTCTACCGCATCGATTTCCCCATCGACAAAAAAAGCATCTGCACGATGAGAAATTTTGACATCTAAACGTTGTTCAATTTGTTTGAGATGACCGTTATAGGCACCGAGCATGCTTTGTAAACGGTCAAGTGGAATACCAGCAAAAGTTACAGTACGTCGAATCGCTGCAGTCAAGAGAATTCCTTTAAATTGGTCTGACGATTAAGCTTACATTACGCCACGTCAGGCTCAAGATTCAAGAGTTCACCGTAAACAAACTTCAAAGTTTTAATATCTGTCACTTCAATCTCTGCAAAACGCCCAACCCATGCAGGATCACCGATAAAGCTAACCAAACGTGTATTGTCTGCAGTACCAATCAGCAAGTTCGGATCTTTGTCTGAAACAGACTCAATCAAGACACGTTGAATGGTCCCTAGCATTGCATCAGTTTTATCGATACTGGATTGTTTAATCCATTGTTGAACTTTTGCAAGACGTTCTTTTTTCACATCTTCAGGGGTCGTGTCTTCAAGTTCTGAAGCAGGAGTACCCGGACGTTTTGAGTAGATGAAACTGTATGAATGATCGAAATCCATATCTTGGATAAATTGATAAGTTTCTTCGAAGTTTTCGTCAGTCTCACCCGGAAAGCCAATAATAAAGTCGCTAGATAAATGCATATCAGGGCGAACTTGACGTAATTTAGCAATTTTATCGATATATACATCAATCGTGTGGTTACGTTTCATGGCTTGTAGAACGTCATTCGAACCACTTTGAACCGGTAGATGCAAGTGAGAAACCATTTGCGGTAAGTCACGGTAGCATTGAATCAAGTCATCGTTAAATTCAAGCGGGTGCGAGGTTGTGTAACGAATACGTCCAATGCCCGGAATTTCGGCCACTAAACGCAGTAACTCTGCAAAGGTGCATATATTACCTTCGAAGGTTTCACCACGGTAGCCATTCACGTTTTGGCCGAGTAATGAAATTTCACGTACACCTTTTTCAGCTAAAGTGGCAATTTCAGCCAATACGTCATCGAGTGGGCGAGAAACTTCTTCACCACGGGTATAGGGAACCACGCAGAATGAACAGTATTTAGAACAGCCTTCCATGATAGAAACAAACGCTTTAAAGCCTTCTACACGCGGTTCAGGTAAAAAGTCGAATTTTTCAATATCAGGGAATGAAATATCCACCAACTGAATTTTTTCTTTTTTCGGTTTGACCACTTGCTCAGTATGTTGATCAAGCATTTGTGGTAAACGATGCAAAGTTTGTGGGCCAAAGACCATATCGACATAAGGCGCACGTTTTTGAATGTTGTCGCCTTCTTGAGATGCCACACAACCACCGACACCAATCACCAAGTCAGGATTTTTTTCTTTCAGCTTGCGCCAGCGGCCTAACTCAGAAAATACTTTTTCTTGTGCTTTTTCACGGATAGAGCAGGTATTCATCAGGAGAATATCCGCTTCTTTTGGATCGTTTGTCAGCACATAGCCGTGAGAATCACCTAAAAGGTCGCCCATACGTTGACTGTCATACTCATTCATCTGACACCCTTGCGTTTCGATGTACAGTTTTTTCACTGCTCCATCTTGAGCTGGGGTGTGCTGTGGCTGGGTAACAGTGTTATCTGGGGCAGCTTGGGCACTATTCGGGATGAAGGTTTGAACCGTCATGTAGGCTCCTAAAGGAATTTTATGAAAATCAATAACCATACGTGGCTGACAGACAATTCAATCAATTGAATTGTGCAGCTGCGGAGGTCAAAAAGGGGATTTTAAGAATGGGCAATATTTTAGCAGTAATTTACTAGAAACTTACAGCCTAAAATGACAACTCTGCCATATTGATTTATGAAGTAAAAATGTTTGAAAATTAATATTGGCTAATCATAAGGTTACATAACAGAACACAATGCAGAGTTTAGAATTATTAAACTAATTCCTAAACAAAGTTCGATGTGCTGTAACTGAGCAGAATGACATGAAAGAAGGCAAGTGGATGTTAAAACATAATTTTAAACAGAAAAATTACGCTAAATTACTTGCTTTGAGTGTCGGGCTCTCCGGAATTTCTGCGTTTTCCCAAGCCGCAGATGAGCAGTTTAACGATGCTTTACGTGCTGCGAATGCAGGCAATATTAGTTTATTACAACAATACCAATCATCCATGCAAAATGATGTTTTGGGCTATTATCCAGAATATTGGTTACTGAATAACAATTTGGCTTCACAACCTGCAAGTGCCATTATTAATTTTGCACAGCGCTATCCAAACTCGGCAATGGCAGAAAAATTAGCCGCAGATTATGTTGAAGAAAAAGTCAAACAAGCTGATTTCGCTACAGCACAGCCTGTTTTGCAATATGTGACTAATGCTGACCGTGCTGAAACATGTGCCATGGCTCAAGTCCGCGCAAAGTCGGGCGACCCTCTGGTTTACGCAGAATTTAAAGATGTATGGTTGACCACAAACTCACAACCTGACTCGTGTACGGGCTTGGGCCGTATGATGCTGTCGAGTCCTTTAATGACTCAAGATGACCGCCATCAACGGATGTGGGGACAGTTAAGAGCGGGTCAGTCAGGACAAGCGATTGCGACTGCGCAAACCATTGGCGTAAATATTAATTTGTCACAACTCAACACCATTCAAGCCAATCCACTGAATTATTTATGGTCTGCACCCAAAGCCACAGCTGAAGATCATGCATACCTGATTTATGCGATGGGACGCTTGGCCGATAGCGACTTAAATGGCGCAATTTCTTCGGTGAAACGTGCAGCAGAAGGCACACCAGCCGATGTACAAAAAGCCCTATACCGTAGTGTCGGGTATATCGGTGGTACAACGGTAATGAAAAATAATTTCAACCGTGAAGTTCTAAATTATCTTGATTTGAGTTATGGCTTGCCTTTTAGTGCAGAAGAAGCCGAGATTTATGCGCGACAAGCCATTCGTTTTGGCGCATGGGAAAGTGTCATTCGTGCAATTGATGCGATGAGCGTTTCGCAAAAGCAAGAAGATCGTTGGCAATATTGGTTAGCACGTGCCTCTGAACAACGTGGCGATGCCTCATCTAAACGTGCGGCAAAAGAAATTTATCGTAAGCTTGCCATTGGCGATGATTACCATAATTTGTTAGCACGTGACAAAATTGGTCAGTCTTATAACAATATTCCGTCAAATGTGCAGCCTTCGTCACAAGATGCGCAGCGTCTCAGTCAGGATATTCACTTCCGTCGTGCCTTTGCATTGCGCAATATTAATGCATCTGACAGCTATATTAACCGTGAATGGAACTGGGCAGTGCGTCAAGCCTACTTAAAGCATGATGATGGCATGATTCTTGCCGCAGCTAAACGTGCAACCGATATGGGGTGGTATGATCGGGCGATTTATGCGGCAGATCGAACCACTAAACAGCACAATTATGCTTTACGTTATGCTATGCCGCATCAAAATTATGTGGTGAGTCATAGTCGTAATGCAGGGATTGACCCTGCATGGGCTTATGGCTTGATGCGTCAAGAAAGTCGGTTTGTCACTAGCGCACGTTCACATGTCGGTGCTGGTGGTTTAATGCAAATTATGCCAGACACCGCAAAATTGGTGGCTCGTCAGATGGGGGAGAGTTATAACCCCGCTGCATTAACGGATATGAATACCAATATCCGTTATGGCACTTTCTATTTATCGATGATTCAACGTCAATTGAGTAATAGTCCAGTATTAGCGACTGCAGGCTACAATGCGGGTCCAAATCGTGCTCGACGCTGGCAGCCTGAGTATCAAGCGATTGCAGCGGACCAATATACAGAATCGATCCCATTAACGGAAACTCGAGAGTATGTAAAACATGTGATGACCAATGCAACCCATTACGGCCTTTTATTGGGTCAGGGACCGCAATCGATTGAAAAACGAATGCAAATGATTCCATTACGGAATGCGCAATAAGCATTGAAGCAACGCGCCTGTTTTGAGGCGCAATATGGGTAAATAATGAATGCCGAATTGAACATTAGACCTGTTTATCGAATACTGACATCACTGCTCATTGGCAGTGGTGCAGGCTTTGGTGTGTCTGTGCTTTCGGCAGCACCCGTGGTTAATGGCTATGTGATGGATGTGCAAATGGTGCCAGCTGTTTGCGCCTATGATCCTTTAAAAAGTAAAAAACGTAAATGTCTGGAAGGGTATTCACTCAATATCACGGGACTATATCCAGAAACTTCTACCCGTGATTGCACTACCAATAGTTCAGCTAAACTTTCTCCGTTGCAAGCCAAAGTGGTTGCACGGATTATGCCTGATGAAAATGCTCGCGTGGCGCTTTGGCACACTACCGGCGGCTGTATCCCAATGAATGCTAGTCAGTATTTCAGAACCATTATTAATCATGCAGATAAGCTAAAAATTCCAGATGAATTGACTAGCCAAGAAACCCAATCCATTCAAGCCAATGTCTTGCGTAATAAAATGTTGCGTATGAACAGCGGATTGGTATCCCAAAGTATTGAATTTAACTGTATGCAAACCCGTGGTGGCAGTTTACTGACCGAGATTAAAATTTGCTATAAAAACAATGGGCAGTATAAAAGTTGCCCTACGACTATTGTCGGAAATTGTCCTGCAACTTTCATAATTAAAGGTTCTTTCTAAGCTTTTTTCGGCATTTTATTTATATTTCCTATCATACTTTTGTTGAAAAGCATTCTCTTTTACATGCAAGCGTCAAAAGATTGGAGTACAATCTTTGCCGTTTATGATTATTAAGATTAGATAGAACAGCTATTTAATCATTATGACCTTCCTCAATTGGAGATAATTACATGAAGCAAGCAGTTCGTGTTGCCGTTACTGGCGCAGCTGGTCAAATCGGTTATAGCTTATTATTCCGTATCGCAAGCGGTGAAATGTTGGGTAAAGACCAACCAGTTATCCTTCAATTATTAGAAATTCCAGTTGAGAAAGCTCAACAAGCGCTTAAAGGCGTAATGATGGAACTTGATGACTGCGCATTCCCTCTTTTAGAAGGTATGATCGGTACTGATGATCCTAAAGTTGCATTCAAAGATGCTGACTACGCTCTTCTTGTAGGTTCACGTCCACGTGGTCCTGGTATGGAACGTGCTGACCTTCTTAAAGTAAACGGTGAAATCTTCATCGGTCAAGGCCAAGCACTTAACGAAGTTGCTAGCCGTGACGTTAAAGTTCTTGTTGTAGGTAACCCTGCAAACACTAACGCTTACATCGCAATGAAATCTGCTCCAGATCTTCCAGCGAAAAACTTCACAGCAATGTTACGTCTTGACCACAACCGTGCGTTAACTCAACTTGCTCAAAAAGCGGGTGTTGCAGTTTCTGACATCGAAAACATGACAGTTTGGGGTAACCACTCTCCAACAATGTATGCTGACTACCGTTTTGCAAATGTAAACGGCGAAAGCTTAAAAGACAAAATCAACGATGCTGCTTGGAACAAAGACGTATTCCTTCCAACTGTTGGTAAACGTGGTGCTGCGATCATCGAAGCGCGTGGTCTTTCTTCTGCTGCTTCTGCTGCAAATGCTGCAATCGACCATATGCGCGATTGGGCTCTTGGCACAAACGGCAAATGGGTAACTATGGGTATTCCTTCTGACGGTTCTTATGGTATTCCTGAAGGCGTAATGTTCGGTTTCCCTGTAACTTGTGAAAATGGCGAATACAAAATCGTTCAAGGTCTTGAAATCGACGAATTCAGCCGTGAACGTATCAACGTCACTCTAAACGAGCTTGAAGAAGAACGTGCAGCAGTTGCTGACATGGTTAAATAATTTAATTTTTTAAATTAAATTATAAAAAAAAGCACTCCATTTGGGGTGCTTTTTTATGGCCTGCGAAAAATACCAAGCTTAAGTTTTGAACAAAAAATAACACGTTGAGATGTAGTTGCAACTGACAAAGTCAATTAAACAGATAACTATGAAGTGGAAGAAATGTTTTTGGCTTGAGGAGAACGGCAATGTTTGATCAACAACCGACGTTGGAACTATTTTTTGAACAATTGGGGTTAGATGCAAGTCCGGAAGGCATTGATCAATTTATCGAAACGCATCAAATCACCATGGATGTTCCATTGCATGAAGCGCCATTTTGGACGAAGTCACAGCGTGACTTCATTATCAGTCATTGGAAAAAAGATGATGACTGGGCCATAGTGGTCGATATTTTAAATGAACAATTGCATACAGAACATAAGCTTTCCGGATCATGCAAAATCTAAATACAATTTGAAACAACAAACCTAGTTTTAACGCTAGGTTTTTTTAGCTTCATCATATAAGTTAATTAAATAATAAATGACAGATTAGTTGATAAGGAGGGCGAGATGCTCAATCAAAATAAACCATCCTTAGCTTTATTGTTTTCTCAATTGGGGTTAGCTAGCAGTCCAGCTGCGATCGAATTATACGTGCGTACGCATCAGCTTGCTGCAAGTGAAAATTTACATGATGCGCCGTTTTGGAATAAAGCGCAGCGTGATTTTCTAATCAGTCATTTAGTACAAGATGATGATTGGGCTATATGGATTGATGAGCTGAATCAACAGTTGCATATGGATGCATATAAGCTGCAGCCAGCATAGATTTCATTTTTCCACAAATAAAAAAACACCTCCTCAGAGGTGTTTTTTTATTTAGTGCAGTTTGCTTTGGCGTAACTCTGCAAACCAATCTTCTTGGCGATATGGATTAAATGCAGGATGCTCAAGTAATGTGGTCAGTTTGAATTCTTGAGATTTGCAGTATTTATTTAACCAGTGGCGGGTTAACGCAGGTTCCTGTTTTACCGCAGAGGCATAGGCCAAGTAGAAGTAAATGTCGCCATGTTCAGCTTTGGACATCGGTTTCATAATCTGCTGGGTAATCAGGGCATAGCGCTGCTCTTGGGTAATTTCAAAAAATATCATATAAGCTTTGGCTAAATGTACAGACAAATTGATGTATAGCTCAATCGGCATTTCTTCAAATTCAATCCGGCTTTGCTCAAGTAGAACAATGGCTTCTTGCAGAAAATACACTTGTTCTTGATGGTTCTTACTTAAATTAACCAATTGCAGGCGTAAGTCTGCACGCTCAAGGGCAAGTTCAGGGCTGTTGCCTTGTAGAAATAATTGATCGGTTTCGCCAATACGCTGAATAATTTTATGACTGTTTTGACGCATCGGGTACATCCTCATCTATGAATGACTCATATATGAGGATAGTTTAAGGGATTTAAAGGAGGAATCTCGAATTACCACATCGAGTTGTCATTACGTAGCCAAGCCGTAATCGATAAACGTTGATGTTTAGCTTCGAGTACCTCGTGTAATAGGTCACTTTGGAATAACGCAATGCGATTCGGTTTAGGTTCTATAATATGCCAAACATCATTCTTATCCTGTAAGCGCAATTCACCGCCCCAGTCGGCTTGCCAATATTCATGCAAATAATAAACCGCTGAAATGACACGTCCATTTTTGCCTTGAGGATTATCTTTGTGTAGTGCATAAAACTCACCTGCGTTATAACAAGCAAAATGTGCTTCGACTTCGTGAATGTTAGAAAAAAATGCGCGATTAAATTGTTCTGATAAATGTTCTAAGGCTTGAACGTGTTCTTGTGCGACATCTAATGTGTCGTTAATCCATAAAATATGATCACTTCTAATTTTACTGATGACTCCATTTTGTACGGCTGCATCCCTAAATTTATTTAAATTTGACATACATTCTTCAACAAGTGCATGTATATATTCAGCAGGATAAGCGTCATCAATAATGCTAAACCCGTGTTGATCTAAATCATCGAGGATTTGATCAACCGGCCAAGACTTTGGGAGAAAGGCTGTTTCCATATACGATCCATAAAGTTGTGGAAAAAAAGGTGACGTATTCTAGAGCAAGAATAGCATCGGAATGAAACTATTTTTCATGCTAAAATGTCCGTTGATATTAGGAATTAAAGAAACATGAATTACCGTCACCATTTCCATGCAGGCAACTTTGCCGACGTGATGAAGCACGTTTTGCTGCTTCAGTTATTAAGTCGATTGAATGCAAAAGATAAACCTTATCGCTATGTAGATACACATGGTGGTGCAGGTAAATATGATCTTTCGACCTCTGAAGCACAGAAATCAGGTGAGTTTTTAAATGGTATTCATCGTTTAGTTAAGCTCGATGATTCGATTAAACGCAATGCGCCTGAAGGTGTTCAACAATATTTAAAAGTTGTTGAAAAAATGCGTGAAAACTTTGGCAAAGGCGCTTATCCAGGCTCTCCGTGGTTCGCACTTGAAGGCATGCGTGAAACTGATAAGGCAACGATTTTTGAAATGCAGCGCGATGTATTCCAACAATTGCGCCACAATATTTTTGATAAACGTGCAGGCTTGCATGAGCGTGATGCTTACGAAGGTTTACTGGGTGTAATTCCACCAAAAGAAAAACGTGGTTTAGTCATGATTGACCCGCCTTACGAATTAGAACGTAAAGATTTTCCACAGCTTGTAGAATTGTTGGTGGCTGCTTATAAAAAATGGCCGACAGGCGTTTTTGCGGTATGGTATCCAATTAAAGACCGCGCGATGATTGAACGTTTTGAAAAGAAAATGTACAAAACCGGCATTCGTCGTCAGTTGGTTTGCGAAATTTGTGTATGGCCAGATGACACTCCAGTCGGTCTAAATGGTTGTGGTTTATTGGTGATTAACCCACCTTGGAAATTCTCTGAAGATGCGGACGAAGCATTACAATGGTTGTTCCCACATCTTCGTATGAATGAAAATGGTGGTCATGCAGCCGTACGTTGGTTGGTTGGCGAATAATTTTAAACTTGAAAAAGAAAGGTCACAGTTAGGATCGAACAATGACAAATACAAATAAACCTGAGCGGGAAATTTCTTCAAAGGATGAAAATGCATTTGATGGCATTACATTTGAAGTTGAAGAAGAGGAGCATACCCATGAAGGGCATAAAGTGAAACGTCGTGGGATCTATCTGTGGCCAAACTTGATTACAACTGCAGCGTTGTTATCCGGCTTTTATTCAATAATTGCCAGTATGAATGGTGAGTTTCAACAAGCCATTTATGCCATTTTCCTTGCAGCATTATTTGATGGTTTGGATGGACGTGTCGCACGTGCTATCGGCGCACAAAGTCCTTTTGGTGAACAGTTTGACTCGTTGTCGGACTTGCTAGCATTTGGTGTTGCACCTGCCATTTTAATGTATAGCTGGAGTCTAAATGACTTAGGCCGTATTGGCCTGGCAGCATGTTTTGTTTACACCGCATGTGCAGCCTTCCGTTTGGCACGTTTTAACGTACAAATTGGGGTTGTCGATAAACGTTATTTTATTGGTGTTGCAAGTCCACTCGCAGCCGTTATGATTATTTCATTGGTATGGGTAGGTATGGATATCCCTGCGGTCTTCGACTTACGCGAAACAGGTATTCAGATTTTTAATGCGGTAGTGATTATTGCAGTGGGTCTATTGATGATCTCAAATGTAAAATACTATTCATTTAAAACTGTGGATCGTCGCCGTGTTCCATTTGCGGTGTTGCCAATCATAGTCTTCATTTTAGCTGCTGTAACGTATAATATTCCAATGGGTATTTTAATTATTTCAGTAATTTATGCATTGTCTGGCTTTGTCACAACCTTAATGGCAAAAAAGGCTGAAGCATGAGTTAAAACATGAAATAAAAATGAAAAGGAGCTTGATATGCAGATATTTCAAGATTTCTTGGATCAATCAAGACGACTGAATCAAGCTCCAGATTTACAACATAAAAAAATAAATCTACATGCGCCGAATACGCCTTACCCTTCAGTCCATTATGGACTCTGTCTACCGAATCTTCCTGCGCCCTTACATTATCTTAACTTTATAAGTTGGCTCGGTCAGCCTCAGATTCCCGCTTTTCAAAATCCTTTGTCCATTCAACAAGACGAACTCAATACAGCCACAGTATTGACCAGTGTGAGCGGTCATATGGTTGGGCAATTACAATCATATTCCATCAAAGACGACTGTAGTCTGAGTGATACCGTCTTTAAATTTAGAGATAAAGAGCAGATTGGTTGGGATGGAGCGGTATTTCAAATCCATCGAGAAGATACTGAACTCAGTTTAGATTTGTCCGTGCAAACTACCGATATTTCTTCGTGTTTAATTAAGTTGAGATTAGGTCTTGCTGAGTATTGGTCGGTGATGTGCCAATGTGAAGGTCAAATCAAATTTCAGGGCCAGATGTATGATGTAAATCAGCTGGCGGTATTATCCTATGCACAAATACGCAAGTTCCCATATTTACCTTTAGCGTTTTATACCCATCAGGTGATTAACCTTAGTCGACAACGTCAAATTATCTTTATGCAAACGCGAGATCGTTATAACAATATTTTGAGTTCGCGTTTATATCTAAGAGATTTAAATCAGCAGCAAGTGTTCATGGCAGACCAAGGTGTGTTCTTTAAAGTCATGCGCGTTTATCCCGCTGTTAAAACCCCAAATTTGCAAAAAATGTATTTGCCACGTGAATTTGAATGGATTTACCAAAATGACAAAATGAAAATACATATACAAGCGCAGAGTCGTGGGGATTTTAAATTTGGACTCGGCGCTGGCTATGCAGGAAGCTTTAACTATCAAATTAAAATTAACGACGAAATCGAGTGTGGGGAGGGTGGCTACTGTGAATATGTCGATTGCCGAGCTTTAAAATGGCAAGAAAAGAATGAAAAAGATAAATTAACGGACAAATATGGAAATATCGTCCCTTTTATGCTCAAAAAATAGTAAAAAAACTTAATTTAGTAGAATAAATAAACAAACGTAATGAAAAAATAAAAATAAATGGAAAAAGGTGTTGCAACGGATGTGAAATGCTGTAGAATGCACATCCATCGGCGGTGATGAAGATTAAAACTTCTGATAAAACAATGACTTGGTTGAATTGATTAAGTTGGGTTTTATTTTTTAAGTTT